>DATMTQ010000218.1:0-4407 GCA_035564095.1 Microbacterium sp.
CGGCGAGCGCGGCGCCGATCCCCGATGTGGCCCCGGTGAGCAGATGCGTCGTCATCCCTCCAGTATCCGGGAGCGCCGGGGCGACGCGTGGCTCACTGCCGGATGCCGGCGGCCGCCTCCAGCGCCTCGAGCGCCCCCCACACCGCGGCGCGCTGCTCGTCGGTCAGCGTCTCCAGCAGCGCGGCGACGCGCTCGGCGCGCTCCAGGCGCGCGTGTATGACCGCGGTCACCCCGTCCCGGGTCGCGGTCAGCAGGGAGGACCGCCCGTCCTCGGGGTCGGCGGTGCGCTCGATGAGCCCGCGCGTTTCGAGGTCGGCGACGGCCCGGGTCGCGGTCGGCGCGGCGACCGCCTCGATCCGGGCGAGCTCCGACGGGCGGATCGGGCCCTGCCGCACGATCGTGGACAGGGCCGACATGAGCCCGTGCGACAGGCCGTCCCCGGTCGGGCGGATCCGCCGGTTGATGCGGCCCACCGCGACGGCGAGCCGCACCGCGGGGTCGCCGACGGGTATGCGGTCGTCAGGGTTCTCCGGCATCCGTCAATTCTGACCTGTCTGCGGGCCGGGTCGCGCACCCGCCGCCGCGACGGGCCCCGAGCCGGTCCCGACGGTGCCGACGGCACCGGTGCGGTGTGCTCGCTCGCCCCCGACGTGGTGCGCCTCCGCATGGACGAACCTTCCGCCGCGCACGAGGGAGGCCACGGCCGCCACGAGCGTCATGATCGCCGCGGCCGTGAACACCACGATGAGGCCGGAGTGGAAGGCGTCCTGGATGAGCTGCGGGAAGAAGCTCTTGCCGGTGAGGGCGGCGACGTCCGCGGCGGGCAGGCGGCTCAGGACACCGGTCGGCGCGAGCAGGCTCTGGATCGGGTTGTAGCCCAGGAACGAGGCGAACACGCTCCCCACCGGCGGCAGCTCGGCGATCCGGTGCGCGGCCGCGCTCGGCACTCCGTGCGCGGTCAGCCCGGTGAACAGCTCCCTCGGCAGGGTCGTCGCGAGTCCGGCGATCAGCAGTGAGAAGAACAGGCCGATCGACAGCGACGTGCCGGCGTTCTGCACCGTGCCGGCCATGCCGGAGGCCGATCCGCGCTGGTTCGCAGGGACGCTGTTCATGATGGCGCTGCGGTTGGGTGCGCCGAACATGCCCGACCCGACGCCGGATATCCCGGTGAGGATCGCGAACTGCCAGTACTCGAAGTCCACCGGGATGAGCAGCAGCCCGACGAAGGTCACGGCGACGACCACGAGACCGGTCGTGGCGAAGGCCCGCGCGCCGAAGCGGTCCGAGAGCGCGCCCGACAGCGGGCCCGCGATGAGGAAGCCGACGGTGATGGGCAGCAGGTAGATGCCCGCCCACAGCGGGGTCTGCTCGTAGGCGAAGCCGTGCAGCGGCAGCCAGATCCCCTGCAGCCAGATGATGAGCATGAACTGCAGGCCGCCGCGGCCGATCGAGGCGAGCAGCCCCGCGAGGTTCGCCATCGCGAACGCGCGGATCTTGAACAGCCGCATGTTGAACATGGGGGCGGCGACGTTCAGTTCGATGACGACGAAGACGACCAGCAGCAGCATGCCGCCGACGATGCCGCCGAGCACCCACGGATTGGTCCAGCCGGTCGAGCTGGCGCCGTAGGGCTGGATGCCGTACGTGATCGCGGTGAGCACCGCGGTGAGCCCCACCGCGAAGGTGATGTTGCCCGGCCAGTCGAGCTTTCCGGTGCTGCGGGTGCCGACCTCCTTGAGCGAGATGTACGACCAGACGGTGCCGATGACGCCGATCGGCACACTCACGAAGAACACCGCACGCCAGTCGATGACCGCCAGCAGCCCGCCGACGATGAGCCCGATGAAGCTCCCGGCGATCGCGGCGACCTGGTTGATGCCGAGCGCCATGCCGCGACGGTTCGCCGGGAACGCGTCGGTGATGATCGCGGTCGAGTTCGCGAACAGCATGGCGCCGCCGACGCCCTGCACGAGTCGCCAGACGATCAGCCACATGGCGCCCGCGCCGCCCGTGTCCGGGTCGAACGCGAGGGCGATGGAACCGATCGTGAACACGACGAAACCCAGGTTGTAGATGCGCACCCGGCCGAACAGGTCGCCGAGGCGCCCGAACGTCACGACCAGGACGGCCGTGATGAGCATGTAGCCCATCATGATCCACAGCAGATAGCCGACGTTGCCCGCCTCGAGCGGGTTCAGGTCGATGCCCTTGAAGATCGCCGGCAGCGAGATCATCACGATGGACGAGTTGATCGTCGCCATGAGCATGCCGAGCGTGGTGTTGCTCAGCGCCACCCACTTGTAGTGGGGGTGGTCCCGCGAGAACCTCGATCCGGATGCTGCCGCTGCGGTCTGTGACACGTCGCTCCTCGCCTACTTACTTGACGAGTACTAAGTATATCCCGGAGCACACGGCGGGACACCGTCCCGGGGACGGCTGTCGCAGAGGATGCGCGTCAGAACGGGAGCAGCGGGTCGATCGCGATCGCCACGAACAGCAGCGTCAGGTACGTGATCGACGCGTGGAACACGCGCATCGGCTTCGGGGCGGTCCCCCGCACCGAGCGGCTGTAGAGCACGTGCGACTCGTAGACGAACCACCCGCCGAACACGAACGACGAGGCCGTGTACACGAGCCCCATGTGCCCGATCGGGATGAGCAGCAGCGAGCACGCCACCGTGGCCCACGCGTACAGGATCACCTGCAGGCCCACCTGCGCGCTGCTGCGCGTGGCGCCGAGCATCGGCACATCCACGTCGTCGTAGTCGTCGCGGTACTTCATCGACAGCGGCCAGTAGTGCGGCGGCGTCCACAGGAAGATCAGCAGGAAGAGGATGAACGCGGCCCAGGACAGCGATCCCGTGACCGCGCTCCACCCGATCAGCACCGGGAAGCATCCCGCGATCCCGCCCCACACGATGTTCTGCTCGGTGCGCCGCTTGAGGAGGATCGTGTAGATCACGACGTAGAAGAAGATCGCCACGACCGACAGGGCGGCGGCGAGCCAGTTCGTCGTCAACCACAGCCAGAGCGTCGACAGCACGGCCAGCGTCCACGCGAACACCAGGGCGCCGCGAGCGGAGACCTCGCCGGTGACGATCGGCCGGTTCTCGGTGCGCTTCATGTGCGCGTCGATGTCCCGGTCGATGTACATGTTGAACGCCGCCGCGGAACCCGCCGACAGCGAACCGCCGACGACCGTCGCGAGGACGAGCAGCATGTTCGGCAGACCGTCCGCGGCGAGGAACATCACGGGGATGGTCGTCACCAGCAGCAGTTCGAGCACGCGGGGCTTCGTCAGGGCGATGTAGCCGCGGACCTTCGTGCCGAGAGGATGCCGGACCGCTCCGGTCGCCGGATGCGACGTCGTGGAAATGTCGATCGCCTCCGCTGTCGGTCCGTCAAGAAGTCACTGCGATTCTACGGCATCGGCGCGGTGCCCTCCCCGCGGCCCCGGCCCGGTCGCCGAAGGCCCTTCGCTATGCTGACTGCATACGCGCGCCCCACGCCTGGTCACCTCCGCGGCGACCGCGATGACGGCCGGGCGCCTCCCCGCACTCGAAAGGGCGGTCCGGTGGCGGAACTGCAATGGGATGAGATCGATGGGCGCGCCGTGGACACGGCTCGCGTGCTGGCGGCGGATGCCGTGGAGAAGGTCGGCAACGGCCATCCCGGCACGGCGATGAGCCTGGCGCCGGCGGCGTACCTGCTGTATCAGCGGGTGATGCGCCACGATCCGGCCGACACCCACTGGCTGGGCCGGGACCGGTTCATCCTGTCCGCGGGCCACTCCTCGCTGACCCAGTACATCCAGCTGTACTTCGGCGGCTTCGGCCTGGAGCTCGGCGACCTCGAGTCGCTGCGCACGTGGGGGTCGCTGACTCCCGGTCACCCGGAGTACGGGCACACCAAGGGCGTCGAGATCACCACCGGCCCGCTCGGCCAGGGTCTCGCCTCGGCGGTCGGCTTCGCGTACGCGGCCCGCTACGAGCGCGGCCTGTTCGACCCGGATGCCGCGGCCGGCACCAGTCCGTTCGACCACTTCGTCTACGTCATCGCGAGCGACGGCGACCTGCAGGAGGGCGTGACCAGCGAGGCGTCGTCGCTTGCCGGTCACCAGGAGCTCGGCAACCTGATCGCGATCTACGACTCCAACCAGATCTCCATCGAGGACGACACAAACGTCGCCTTCACCGAGGACATCGCCAAGCGCTACGAGGCGTACGGCTGGCACGTGCAGACCGTGGACTGGAAGAAGACCGGCCAGTACGTCGAGGACGTCGCCGAGCTGAACGCCGCGATCGAGGCCGCGCAGGGCGAGCAGGCGAAGCCGTCGCTGATCATCCTGAAGACCATCATCGGCTGGCCGTCGCCGGGCAAGCAGAACACCGGCAAGGTGCACGGGTC
>DATMTQ010000219.1:0-11736 GCA_035564095.1 Microbacterium sp.
CCGGCGTCGAGTGCCTGATCCGGCTCCCACGGGTCGCGTCCGTCCCGCGTGCGCCACACGGCGGCCGCGATCGCCGCCCACGGGTCGAGCGGTGCGACGGGGGCATCCGATCCGAACAGCAGCGTCGCGCCGGCATCCTGCAGCGCCCGTAGCGGGTACGCGCGCGCGGTCTGCCCGGACCACAGCACATCGGTCATGTCGCGGTCGTCGAGCATGTGCACCGGCTGCACGCTCGCGCCGACGCCGAGCCGCGCGAACCGGGGCAGATCGGCTGACGCGACCAGCTGCGCGTGCTCGACGGTGCCCCACGCGCCGGTCGCGGCGAAGGCGTCGAGCACCACGGTGTTCGCACGGTCGCCGATGGCGTGGATGGCGCACGCGAGACCGCCGCCGGCAGCGGCGGTCATGAGCTCGCGCAGCTCGTCGGGCATCAGGTTCAACGTCCCGAGGTTCGAGGGGTCGTCCGCGTACGGCTGCGAACAGGCCGCCGTGCGCGTCCCCAGCGAACCGTCGGCGATCACCTTGAGCGGCCCGACCTGCACGAGACCGGCCGGAGCATCCCGCAGCGGGTCGCCGGTCGAAAGACCCTCGGCCAGGGCGCGGTCGAGGTGATGCGGATACACCGCGAACTCGACGCGCCACAGGTCGAAGCCGCCGGCCAGGCGGCGGCGCCAGGCCTCGTCGTTCCACCCCATGTCGAGATCCACGACGCCCACGACGCCGCGCGCCGCCGCCGCGGCCGCGGCATCCCGCACCATCGCGTCCGCGACCGCCGGGTCGACGTCGTTGAGCCGGCGGGAGACCTCGAAGGCGTCGTTCTCGCGGAGCATCCCGCTCGGAGACGCCGGGAACCCTTCACGCCGCAGCGCCGCCGAGTTCAGCCACATGCTGTGCGCGTCGGCGTTGACGAGGTAGGTGGGGATCTCTCCGGTGACCGCGTCGATCGTGTCGAGCGCGGGGGCATCCGGCCAGAGCGCGTCGCGGTAGCCGGTGCCGATGCGGCGCCCGTCGGCGAGCGGCGCGACTTCGCGGATGACCGCGAGCGCCTCGGCCGCGGAGCGCGCCGCCTCCACGGACGTGCGCTGAGCGTCGAGCGCCCACTGCACGGTGTGCACGTGGTGGTCCCACAGGCCGGCGGCGAGCCACGTGCCGGCCCCGTCGAGCACTGTGCCGCGATGCGGCAGCGCACCCGCCGGGCAGATGTCCGCGATGCGGCCCGCACCCACATGCACGTCGACCGGCTGGTCGCCGAACGGGTCGAAGCGGTCGCGCACGGCCAGTCGCACGCCGGCGATCACGTCGACGCGGCTGCCGAGTTCGGGAGCGGATGCCACGGCCTACTCCCCCGCCGCCGGGTGCACGCGGCGCATCTCGGCGGCCACCTGCGGATGCGCGAACGGGCCGCCGCCCTGCAGCTGCGCGATCACGCGCTCCACGATCTCTGCCGGCTTGTTCTGGCTCATCTTGCGCTTCGCACTCACCCGCGCCGGGGTGAGCCGGAATCCCACGGTCCCGGTGGCGAGCTGCTCGATCGCCGCCGGGTCGTTCGGAGGCTCCCACATCAGGCGCGGCTCCGGGTTGCGGCGCTCGAAGTGCCGCACGAGCAGGTCGAGCGCGCGCAGGTTCTCCTCCGCGCTCAGCAGCTCGGGGACACCGGCCAGATGCACCGCGGTGTAGTTCCAGGTGGGCACCTGCGTGCCGTCGCCGTACCAGCTCGGCGAGATGTATCCATGGGGCCCGGCGAACACGACGAGCAGCTCGCGCTCCCCGAGCCCGTGCAGACGCTCGTCGGGACGACCGACGTGCGCGATGATCGTGAGGTCGTCCCGCTCCGGGTCGAGCATCATCGCGTAGTGGGATGCCACGAGTCCGTCCGGCGTGTCGCTGATCATCGTCGCGAAGGGGTTCTCGTCGATGATCCGCCGCATCTCGGCGACGTCGTCGAGCACGAACTTCGGGTTGTAGCGCATGCCTCCAGGCTATTGCCGCGACGGCATCGGGGCCGCCGGCGACCGCCCTCTCAGGCCTGACAGCTCGGGCACCAGTACAGCTTGCGTGCCTGCATCTCCTCGACGACGATCGGGGTGCCGCACACCCGGCAGGGCAGACCGGCACGGTGGTAGACCCAGTGCCGGTCGTCGCGACTGGCCATGGCCCGCCGCCAGTCGTCCGGCGAGAGGTCGTCCATGGTCATCATCTGCCCCGTCTCGACGCCGATGCGCAGCAGCCGCACCCAGTCGTGCCACAGCGCCCGGACGACCTCGGGCCGCACGTCGCGGCCCGGCGTGTGGGGGTTCTGCCGCGCGCGGAACAGCATCTCGGCGCGGTAGACGTTGCCGATCCCGCTGACGATCGCCTGATCCATGAGCAGCTGGCCGATCGCGACGTTGCGGCGCACCACCGCGGCCGCGAAGCGACGCTCGCCGACCTCGGGGTCGTCCACGAGCGGATCGGGGCCCAGCTTCGCGACCGTCTGCAGCATCTCGTCGGGCGTCTGCACCACGCACGCGGTGGGACCGCGCAGGTCGGCGCACGTGGCATCGGTCAGCAGCCGCAGCCGCACCTGGCCGACGACCGGCGGCGGCCATTCGGTGTCGTCGTCCGCGAGGCCGGTGGTCTGCTCGGACATGCGCACGTGCACGCGGGTCCTGCGCGGCGCGCCGATGGAGGTCAGCGAGTTCTCGCCGGCGTCGTCGAAGACCGCGCCGCCGAGGGCGGCGTCGAGGTCGGTGCCGCGCTGATTCGTCTGGCCCATGCGCCCGTTGGCGGAGGCGATCGTCGGATCGACGAGGATCTCGCCCGCGAAGTCCCACGCGCCGTACAGCCCGAGGTGCACGCGCAGCCAGAGCTGCTCGTCGAACTCGGCGAACATCTGCTTGCCCACCGCACGCACCGCGGTCATCTCGCGCCCGGACAGCAGCGCCGCGCCCTCCGCGAACCGCCCCTGCGGGCTGGACGCGGTCACGGTGCGACCGACGAAGTTGCGCTGGAACTGCCGGGCGATGCGGTGGACCGAATGCCCTTCGGGCATCAGCGACCCGCGCGCGGATCGGGCAGCAACGCGCCGGTGTCCTCGAACGCGCGGATCTGGGCGATCCGGCGCACGTGCCGCTCCTCGTCCGTGAACGGGGTCGCGATGAAGGTGTCGATGAGCGAGACGACCTCGTCGAACGTGTGCTGGCGCGCGCCGATGGCGATGACGTTGGCGTCGTTGTGCTGTCGCGCGAGCTCTGCGGTCGAAGTGTTCCACACCAGCGCGGCGCGGATGCCGGCCACCTTGTTCGCCGCGATCTGCTCGCCGTTGCCGGAGCCGCCGAAGACGATGCCGAGTGCCTCGATGCCGGCATCCTGGTCGGCCATCACCGCCTGCGCCGCGCGGATGCAGAACGACGGGTAGTCATCGACCGGGTCGTACTCGATCGGGCCGTGGTCGACGACGACGTGGCCCGCCTGGCGCAGGTGGTCCTGGAGCCGCACGGAGAACTCGAGGCCGGCGTGGTCGGTCGCGATGTGGATGCGCATGATCTCGATCCTAGAGAAGGAGATCAGGGCGCGAGGCCCGCCGCGGCGGGCTTGAACCCGGCGCGGATGTTCTCGCAGCATCCCGGCCGGCACACGTCGTACCAGGGACCGAGCTCGGTGAGGTGCACGCGATCGGTCACCGGGGTGCCGGCGAGGCGCTCCTGCACGAGGTCCACCAGACCCGACACGAACGCCGGGTCGACCCCCGGGGTGCGGGTGCGCACGGCGCGCAGGCCCGCCCCCGCGGCCGCCTCCAGAGCCTCGTTGTCGAGGTCCCAGAGCACCTCCATGTGGTCGCTGACGAATCCGAGCGGCACGACGGCGACCGCGGTGATCCCCTCGGCCGGGAGCTCGGCGATGCGGTCGCACACATCGGGCTCGAGCCACGGCTGGGAGGCCGGGCCGGACCGGGACTGGAACACCAGCTCCCAGCCGACGCGCGCCGCCTCGGGGATCTCCTCGGAGACCGCGGCCATGACGACGGCGGCCACGGCACGGTGCTGCGCCGCGTACGCGCCGCCCTCGCCGAAGTCCCGGTCGCGCGGGCCGGACCGCTCGGCGTCGGCGGTCGGGATGCTGTGGGTCGAGAACAGCACGTGCACCTGCTCCGGCGCGGTGCCGTCGCCCAGCAACTCGGCGAGTCCGTCGCGCACGCCGTCGACGAACGGCTGGACGAAGCCGGGATGGTCGAAGAACTGGCGCACCTTGTCGATGGTCACGGTGTCGCCGAGCCCGGTGTCGGCGAGCACGCGGGCGAAGTCCTCGCGATACTGCCGGCAGCTGGAGAACGACGAATAGGCGCTCGTCGCGATCGCGATCAGGGACGTGTCGCCCGCGGCGGCGGCATCCTTCACCGCATCCTCGAGCATGGGCGCCCAGTTGCGGTTGCCCCAGTACACCGGCAGATCGATGCCCCGGCGATCGAGCTCGGCCTCGAGCGCGGCCCGGAGCGCGCGATTCTGCGCGTTGATGGGGCTGACGCCGCCGAAGTGGCGGTAATGGTGCGCGACCTCCTCGAGGCGCTCGTCGGGGATGCCGCGGCCGCGTGTGACGTTGCGCAGGAAGGGGATGACGTCATCCTGCCCCTCGGGGCCCCCGAAGCCGGCCAGCAGGATCGCGTCGTACGCGACGGGCTCTTCGATGTGGGCGGCGCCGCACACGGCGGCGGGAGAGGCGAACGGCACGGTCTGATCGGATGTCACTCCTCCATCCTGGGGGCACAGTCGCACTGAAGGTGGACGGAATGCGCTGGGAGGGCCCGTGCGCGGACAGACCGTGGCGGCGTCCGTCGCATAGGCTGGGTCGGGTTGCCGTCGATGCCATCAGCATCCCGGCACATGACCCCTCATCGACACGGGAGCATCGCAGTGCCAGGAGAGAACCTCACACGCCTCGAGGCGCAGGAGCGCCGCGCCATCGTCGACACGCACGAGTACGACGTGCGGCTCGATCTCACCCGCGGCGAGGAGGTGTTCGGGTCGATCAGCACCGTCCGGTTCGCGGCGACCCCCGGCGCCTCCACCTTCATCGACCTGATCGCGCGCGACGTGCACTCCATCACGCTCAACGGCCGCAGCATCCCGGCGACGGCGTTCGCGGATTCCCGCATCCCGCTGACCGACCTCGAGGCGGAGAACGAGCTCGTCGTCGACGCGGACTGCCTGTACACGAACACCGGTGAGGGGCTGCACCGATTCGTCGATCCCGTCGACGGCGAGGCGTACCTGTACTCGCAGTTCGAGGTGCCCGACTCGCGACGCATGTTCGCCGTGTTCGAGCAGCCCGACCTGAAGGCGGGCTTCCGGTTCACCGTCACGGCGCCCTCCGACTGGAAGATCGTCTCCAACTCGCCCACCCCCGAACCCGCCGACCACGGCGACGGCTCGGCGACGTGGGACTTCACGCGCACCCCGCGCATCTCCTCGTACATCACGGCCCTCATCGCGGGCCCGTACGAGGCGACCTTCTCGGAGCTCGCGAGCTCGTCCGGCACGGTGGTGCCGCTCGGCGTCTACGGCCGCAAGAGCCTGTGGCAGCACCTCGACGCGGACTACATCTTCGACAAGACCCGCCAGGGCTTCGCCTACTTCGAGGAGAAGTTCGGGGTGGCGTACCCGTTCGAGAAGTACGACCAGCTGTTCGTGCCCGAATTCAACGCGGGCGCCATGGAGAACGCCGGGGCGGTGACCTTCACCGAGACCTACGTGTTCCGCAGCAAGGTGACGGATGCCGTCAAGGAGCGCCGCGTCGTCACGATCCTGCACGAGCTCGCGCACATGTGGTTCGGCGACCTCGTCACGATGAAGTGGTGGAACGACCTGTGGCTGAACGAGTCGTTCGCCGAGTGGGCGTCGACCATCGCCACCGCCGAAGCCACCGAGTGGACCGAGGCGTGGACGACCTTCAACGCGATGGAGAAGACCTGGGCGTACCGCCAGGACCAGCTCCCCTCCACCCACCCGGTCGTCGCCGAGATCAACGACCTCGAAGACGTGCAGGTGAACTTCGACGGCATCACCTACGCCAAGGGCGGGTCGGTGCTCAAGCAGCTGGCCGCCTGGGTCGGCATCGACGCCTTCTTCGCCGGCGTCGGCGCCTACTTCCGCAAGCACCGGTGGGGCAACACGGAGCTGAGCGACCTGCTCGCCGAGCTCGAGGTCACCAGCGGCCGCGACCTGTCGACCTGGTCGAAGAAATGGCTGGAGACGGCCGGCGTGAACACGCTCACGCCGCTCATCGAAGAGGATGCCTCGGGCCTCATCAGCCGCTTCGCGATCGTGCAGACCGCCCCGGCCGACTATCCGACGATCCGCCCGCACCGCCTCGGCGTGGGCTTCTACCGCCTGCAGGGCGACGAGCTCGTGCGCGTGCACCACCTCGAGCTCGACGTCGACGGCGACCGCACGGACGTGCAGGCGCTCAAGGGCGTCGCCCGCCCGGATCTCGTGCTGCTCAACGACGGCGACCTCGCCTATGCGAAGATCCGTCTCGACAAGCGCTCGCTCGCGACCGCGATCGCCCACCTGTCGAAGATCAGCGACCCGCTCGCCCGCTCGCTGGTCTGGGGCGCCGCCTGGGACCAGACCCGCGACGCGGAGGCATCCGCATCCGACTACGTCGACCTGGTGGTGGCCAACATCGGCGCCGAGACGGAGTCCACCACGGTGCGCACGACACTCGGCCAGCTGCTGCTGGCCGCGAACTCGTACGTCGATCCCGCCGAGCGCGAGCACACGCGGGTGCGCGTCGCCGACGAGCTCTGGCAGCTCGCGCAGCGCGCCGAGGCCGGCAGCGACAGCCAGCTGCAGCTCGTGACCGCGTTCGCATCCGCGGCGGCCGAAGCCGGCCAATGGAAGCGGGTCAAGGCGCTGCGCGACGGCGAGATCACCCTCGAGGGCCTCGAGATCGACACCGACCTGTCCTGGCAGCTGCTCGTGTCGCTGGCCGCCGGCGGCGTCGTGACGGCAGCCGACATCGACGCGGCCCTGGCGGCCGACAACACCGCGAAGGGCGGGGAGTTCGCTGCCCAGGCGAAGGCCGCCCTGCCGAGCGCCGAGGCGAAGCGGCAGGCGTGGGATTCCCTCGTGGAGCGCGACGACCTGCCCAACACGGTGGTGCGCTCCGCCGCGCTCGGCTTCGTGCACCCGGCGGGCCGCAACCTGCTCGAGGCGTTCGTGCCGGCCTATTTCGACATGCTGCTGCCGATCTGGAACTCCCGCACGTACCAGATCGCGCAGTATCTCATCGTCGGCCTGTACCCCGCGCCACTCGCCGACCTCGAGCTGCAGAACGCGACCCGTGCGTGGCTCCGGGCCAACACCGACGCACCGGCCGCGCTGCGCCGCCTCGTCGCCGAGAACCTCGCCGGCGTCGAGCGCGCGCTCGCGGTGCAGGAGCGCGACATCCAGCAGTGAGGGAGCCGCACGTGTTCAACGCCGGTCAGACGCCGAACATCACCGATCCCACCTTCTGGGTGCGCATCGGCAGGTTCTTCGTCGCCGCCGGCTGGAACCTGCTCGCCGTCGCGGGGATCATCGTCGCGGCGATCGTCATCGTCTGGATCCTGCACCGCATCATCCGGCTCGTCGTCACCCGCATCGTCAACGGGGCGAAATCCAAGGCCCAGGTGGCCGACACCATGGCGCTGGACCGGTCGCCCGTGGCATCGGTCCGGCTCGTGCAGCGCACCCGCACCCTCGGGTCGATCCTGCGGAACATCATCAACGTCCTGGCGGTGATCGTCGCCCTGCTGCTGATCCTGGGCGTGCTCGCGCCGAACGCCCTCGGTTCGCTGACGCTGCTGACCGCAGCAGTCGGCGCCGGCCTCGGCTTCGGCGCACAGAACATCATCAAGGACGTCCTCAACGGCATCTTCATCGTCGCCGAGGATCAAATCGGCATCGGCGACGTCGTCGACCTCGGTCTCGCGACCGGCGTCGTGGAGTCGGTGAGCGTGCGCATCACCCAGGTGCGCGACGTCAACGGCACCCTCTGGTACGTGCGCAACGGCGAGGTCACCCGGATCGGCAACATGTCGCTCGGCTGGTCGCGCGTGATCATCGACCTGTCCGTCCCGACGGATGCCGACATCGACGCGGTCGAGGACAGCATGCTTCAGGCCGCACGCGGGCTCGCCAAGGACGCCAAGTGGCGCACGCGCATCATCGAGCAGCCCGAGATCTGGGGTCTGGAGTCCATCTCCGGCGACGCCCTCGTGATCCGGCTGGTGATGAAGACGCGCGCCGGCGCGAAGGACGACGTCGCCCGCGAGTTGCGCATGCGGCTCAAGCACGCGATGGACGAGATCGGCATCCAGCTTCCGCAGCTCAACTCCATCATGCTCACGGGTCTCGAGGGGGCGCAGCGGGTGCGCGGCGCGAACCCGCCGCGCACGAAGCCGGTGCCGATCGACTCCGACGTGGTCTGGAAGCCCAAGCGACAGCCCAAGAAGCAGAAGCGGGCGACGGATGCCGGAACGGAGCCGGACGCATGACGGATGACGCGATGGCGACCTTCTACGAGCAGGTCGGCGGGCACGAGACCTTCCGGCGGCTGGTCACCCGGTTCTACGAGGGCGTCGCGGGCGACGAGGTGCTGCGGCCGATGTATCCGGAGGAGGACCTGGGCCCCGCCGCCGAGCGTCTGATGCTGTTCCTGGAGCAGTACTGGGGCGGCCCGACCACCTACGGCGAACGGCGCGGTCACCCCCGGCTGCGGATGCGGCACGTGCCGTTCCACGTCAACCCGGAGGCCCGCGACCGGTGGCTCGCGCACATGCGCGTGGCGGTGGACGAGCTGCAGTTGCCCGAGCTGTACGAGACGACGCTCTGGGACTACCTCGAGCGTGCGGCGCACGCGATGGTCAACACGTTCGAGCCGACCCCCGGTGCAGCAGGCGGTCCTGCCCCCGACGGGCGCCCGAGCCTCGGACTGCACGGCGAGAGCGCGCGATGAGCACGCGGCACCAGGCCGACGTCCTCGTCATCGGGTGGGGGCTGTCGGGGCTGGTGGCCGCATCCGAGGCCGTCGCCGCCGGCAAGCGCGTCGTCATCGTCGACCAGGAGCCGCGCGGCAACCTGGGCGGCCAGGCCTGGTGGTCGTTCGGCGGGCTCTTCTTCATCGACTCCCCCGAGCAGCGCCGCCTGGGCATCCGGGACAGCTTCGAGCTGGCCCGGCAGGACTGGCTCGGCACGGCCGGCTTCGACCGCGACGAGGATGTCTGGGCCCGCCGCTGGGCCGACGGCTACCTGCAGTTCGCGGCCGGCGAGAAACGGTCGTGGCTGAGGCAGAAGGGCGTCGGGTTCTTCCCGATCGTGGGCTGGGCCGAGCGCGGCGGATACACCGCGATGGGGCCGGGCAACTCGGTGCCCCGGTTCCACATCACGTGGGGCACCGGACCGGGCATCGTGGAACCCTTCGCGACCGCCGTGACGGAGGCCGAGGACCAGGGGCCCGTGACGATCCTCCCCCGCCACCGGGTGACGCAGCTCACCGTCGCCGATGGGCGGGTGGTGGGCGCATCCGGGCACGTGCTCGAACCGTCCGGCGCCGCACGCGGCATCGCCACCACCCGAACCTCCGTCGCCGACTTCGAGGTCGCCGCCGACGCGGTCGTCGTGGCATCGGGCGGCATCGGCGGCAACCACGACCTGGTGCGCCGCCAATGGCCGGCGCGTCTCGGCGCAGCGCCGGAGACCATGATCACGGGCGTGCCGGCATACGTCGACGGGTCCATGCAGCAGCCGTCCACCGATGCCGGAGCCCGCCTGATCAACGGCGACCGGATGTGGCACTACGTCGAAGGCATCCGGAACTGGGACCCGGTGTGGCCGGACCACGGCATCCGCATCCTGCCCGGACCGTCGTCGCTCTGGATGGATGCCACCGGGCGCCGACTGCCGGTGCCGCTGTTCCCCGGCTTCGACACGCTGGGCACGCTGCAGCACCTGCGCGCCACCGGGTTCGACCACTCCTGGTTCGTGCTCTCCCGCCGGATCGTGGAGAAGGAGTTCACACTCTCCGGCAGCGAGCAGAACCCGGACCTGACCGGTCGCGACGTGCCCGAACTGCTCCGCGCGCGGCTCGGGCGCGGAGCATCCGACCCGGTGCAGGCGTTCCTCGACCACGGAGCGGACTTCGTGGTGCGCGACACGCTGCCGGGTCTCATCGACGGCATGCGTCAGCTGCCGGGCGGCGAAGCGCTCGACCCGCAGCGGGTGCACGACGAGGTCGTCTCGCGCGACCGCGAGATCGAGAACGAGTTCACGAAGGACGCGCAGATCGCCCTGGTGCGCCAGGCACGTGCGTTCCGCGGCGACCGGCTGATCCGCACCGCGACCCCGCACCGGATCCTCGACCCGGGCAACGGCCCGCTCATCGCCGTCAAGCTCCACGTGCTCACCCGGAAGTCCCTGGGCGGCATCCAGACCGACCTGCACTCACGCGCGCTCCGCGCCGACGGCGAGCCGGTTCCCGGACTCTATGCGGTGGGCGAGGCCGCCGGTTTCGGCGGCGGCGGGGTGCACGGCTACCGGGCGCTGGAGGGCACGTTCCTCGGCGGATGCCTGTTCTCCGGCCGCAACGCCGGGCAGGCGATCGCCGCGGCGCTGTGACCTGCGGGCCTACAGCCAGCTGCGCTTCTTGAACATCACGTAGAGGAACACGGCGAACGCCAGCATGACCAGCAGCGCGGCCGGATACCCCCAGGGCAAGTGCAGCTCCGGCATCCGCACGAAGTTCATGCCGTAGATGCCGGAGATGAGCGTCGGCGCGAAGATGATCGCCGCCCACCCGGAGATCTTCTTCATCGCGTCGTTCTGCCGCTGTGCGACCAGGGTGGCGTTCACGCTGAGGGCGTTCTGCAGGTTCTGCTTGAGCTCCTCGGCCTTCTCCACGACCCGCAGCACGTGGTCGAGCACGTCGCGGAACGACCGCCGAAGCTCCAGCGCGGACGGGTCGTCGTGGTGGCGACGGCCGAGGTCCGCGCGGATGACCTCGATGAGCGGGATGAGCGGCTTCGTGGCGCGCTGGAAGTCCATCACCTCGCCGGAGAGGTCGTAGATCCGCTTCGCGACGCCGCTGCCTTCGTCCGAGAACAGCTGCTGCTCGATCTCGTCCACATCGTTCTCGAGGCCGTTGAGCACCGGCTGGTACCTGTCGACCACCTCGTCGATGATCGCGTAGAAGACGCCCATCGGACCGTGGGACAGCAGCTCCGGGTTCGCTTCCAGGCGCCCGCGTACGAGCGCCAGGTTCGGAGCCTCGGCGTGCCGCACCGCGACGAGGAAGTCCTCGCCGATGAACGTGTGCACCTCACCGAACTCGACCTGCTCGGTGTCGTCCAGGTAGCGGGCCGGGCGCAGCACGACGAAAAGGGTCTCCCCGAAATGGTCGAGCTTGGCGCGCTGGTGGCCCTTGAGTGCGTCCTCGACCGCGAGCGGATGCAGGTGGAACTCCTCGGCCACGATGCCGAGCTCGGCCGCATCGGGACGATAGAGGCCGATCCAGGCGAAGCCGCCGTGCTCCTGCAGGGCCTCGAACGTGTCCTCCAGCCCCGCCGGCGTCGCCACCCGGCGCCCGTCGACGTAGATGGCATCGTCGATGACTGTCACGAGCCGAGTGTCCCACAGGGCCACCGCCGCCCTCCGGACCGGCGGCCGCGCGTCGGTGCGTCAGGCCGCGGCTGCGGCCGACGGCCGACGACGCACCAGCACG
>DATMTQ010000220.1:0-6271 GCA_035564095.1 Microbacterium sp.
GGTCGCGGTGATGGACCAGCTGCGCTTCGGCGCGATCGACAACCCCGACACCGCGCGCGTGGTGCACGGCGTGGTCGGCGGCATCTCGTTCTACGGCAACTGCCTGGGCCTGCCGAACATCGGCGGCGAGACCGTGTTCGATGCGGTCTACCAGGGCAACCCGCTCGTCAACGCCCTCGCGGTGGGCGTGCTGCGCCACGAAGACCTGAAGCTCGCGAACGCGTCGGGTGCCGGCAACAAGGTGGTGCTGTTCGGCGCCCGCACCGGCGGCGACGGCATCGGCGGGGCATCCATCCTGGCATCCGACTCGTTCGACGACGGCGGCCCGACCAAGCGTCCCGCGGTGCAGGTGGGCGACCCGTTCGCCGAGAAGGTGCTCATCGAGTGCTGCCTCGAGCTGTACAAGGGCGAGCTGGTCGAGGCCATCCAGGACCTCGGCGCCGCCGGCATCTCGTGCGCCACCAGCGAGCTGGCCGCCAACGGCGGGTCGGGCATGCGCGTCGACCTCGAGAACGTGCTGCTGCGCGACCCCACGCTCACGCCCGAAGAGATCCTCATGAGCGAGAGCCAGGAGCGCATGATGGCGATCGTGGCCCCCGAGAAGCTGGATGCCTTCTTCGAGGTCGTGAACAAGTGGGACGTCGAGACGAGCGTGCTCGGCGAGGTCACCGGCGACGGACGCCTGCAGATCTTCTGGCACGGCGAGCAGATCGTCGACGTCGACCCGTCCACCGTCGCGGTCGACGGCCCGGTCTACGAGCGCCCGGTCGCCTACCCGACGTGGATCGACGCGCTGCGGGATGACGCGGCCGCCGCCCTTCCCCGCCCGAGCGACGGCGACACTCTGCGCGCGCAGTTCTTGCAGCTGACCGCGAGCCCCAACCTCGCCGACACGTCGTGGATCACCAACCAGTACGACTACTACGTGCTCGGCAACACGGCCCTGTCGTTCCCCGACGACGCCGGCATGATCCGCGTCGACGAGCAGTCCGGACTCGGCTTCGCGATCGCCACCGACGCGAACGGCCGCTACTGCCAGCTCGACCCGTACCAGGGCGCGCAGCTCGCCCTCGCCGAGGCCTACCGCAACGTCGCCGTCACCGGCGCCACCCCGATGGCGGTCACCGACTGCCTCAACTTCGGCTCCCCGGAGAACCCCGAGGTCATGTGGCAGTTCGGCCAGGCGGTCGACGGCCTCGCCGACGGATGCCTCGAACTCGGCATCCCGGTCACCGGCGGCAACGTCAGCTTCTACAACCAGACCGGCGACACCCCCATCCACCCCACCCCCGTCGTGGGCGTGATGGGCGTGATCGACGACGTCGCCCGCCGCATCCCGTCGGGCTGGCAGGATGCCGGCGAGAACCTCTACCTGCTCGGCGTCACCGCCACGGAGCTCTCGGGCTCGGCCTGGGCCGCCACCGTGCACAACCACCTCGGCGGACGCCCGCCGGCCGTCGACCTCGCCGCCGAGAAGCGCCTCGCGGAGCTTCTGCGCGCGGCATCCGACCAGGGACTCGTCTCGTCCGCGCACGATCTGTCGGAGGGCGGGCTGGCCCAGTCGCTCGCCGACGCGGTCATGCGCTTCGGCGTCGGCGCCCGCGTGTGGCTGTCGGAGCTCATCGAGCGCGACGGGGTGGATGCCGCATCCGCCCTGTTCTCGGAGTCCACCGGCCGCGTGCTCGTGACCGTCCCCCGCGAGGAGGACGTCAAGTTCCGCGGCCTGTGCGACGGACGCGGATACCCCGTGCTGCGCATCGGCGTGACGGATACCGCGGCATCCGGATCCGAGCTCGAGGTGCAGGGGCTGTTCACCGTTCCGGTCAGCGAGCTGCGCGCGGCATCCGCTGCAACCCTGCCGGCCGCCTTCGGACCGACGGTCGCCGAACCCGAGGCCTGACGTGCCGGACGACGACGAGCTCGCCGGGCTGCGCCAGCGCCGCATCAAGGCGGTCGCCTGGGTCGTGATCGTGGTACTCATCGTCGCCGGCGGCGGCGCGGCGGTGCTCGCCCTGCTGTTCGGCTGATTCGCCGGATCGGGTCCATGGGTTCGGACATAGGCTGAGGGCGTGGACCACTTCTGGCAGTTCGCCGGTTCGTACTGGTGGCTCGTGTTCCCCCTGATGGGGGTGTTCGGCGCGGTCGGAAACCGGTACGAGCGGAGTGCGCGCCGCCGCCACGAGCGGCGCCTCGAAGTGCTGCACGCGAAGGCCGAGGTCCGTGCCGCGCGCCGCGGGGTGCCTCTGGGGGGTGTCGTTGCCGGCACCGGTGCTGCGCCGTCGGCGGCCGCTCCGGAAGTGCCGCAGAAGGTGCAGCTGCAGCGCCTGTTCGACGCCCACGACGCGGTGACGCATCGGTGGCTGGAGTACGAGCTGGATGTCGCCAAGCTCATCGAGTACCCGGCGATGAGCGACGGCCGGCAGCCGCTGACGGCGGCGTTCCTGCGGGCGCGGACGGTTGCGGACCGGGCCCGTCCGGCATCCGCGGATGCGGCCGTGTCGCCCGAGGACTTCGCCGCGTACCGCGCCGCGGTCACCGATTACGAGGTCGCGTTCGACGTCGCCGAGCGGGATGCCCGGCGCCTCAAGGACACCGGATTCACCGACCACGAGCGCAAGCGGCTGGACACCGCCAAGCAGCTGCTCGGCGTCGCCGTCGACCAGGCCGCGACCCCGGCCGAGCGGCAGCTCGCGTACAAGCGGGTGCGCCGGGAGCTCGACGGGCTGATCGCCCTGTCGGACGACGCGATCGAGGTGCTCGAGACCAAGGTGTCGCTGGAGCTGGCCGCCGGTGCGTCGAGTGGGGATGCGGCGGCTGCGGATGCCGCGGGTGTGGATGCCGCGCCGAAGCCGGAAGCGCAGCCGGCCCAGTGGCCGGTGCCGAAGACCCCCGGTCGTTGAGCGAGCGCAGCGAGTCGAAACGCAGCCGCGCGCTGAGCCTGTCGAAGCGCAGGACCGCAGCGCCGATGCCCTTCGACAGGCTCAGGGCGCCGGGGGGTGCTCAGGGCGCACGGACTCGCACGGGATTCACGTTTCGACTCGGGCGCGCAAGCGCGTCCTCGCTCAACGACCGGTGGGGACTCGGGGGCGCAAGCGCGCTCAACGAGCGGTGCGGACTCGGTCGCTACTGACCGTCGGCGGCGGCGACGTGGTGCTGGATCACCTCGGCGACGACGAAGTTGAACCACTTCTCGGCGAACTCGGGGTCGAGCTCGGCCTCTTCGGCGAGGCGGCGCAGGCGCGCGATCTGCTGCTCTTCGCGGCTCGGGTCGGACGGCGCCATCCCATACTCGGCCTTGAGCACCCCCACCTGCTTGGTGGCCTTGAAGCGCTCGGCCAGCATGTGGATCAGGGCGGCGTCGATGTTGTCGATGCTGCCGCGCAGGCGGCGCAGCGTCACAGTCGGGTCGGCGTCGGTCATGGCATCCTCCTCGTCCCTTCGAGGCTACGGGATGCCGCAGCCACGTGACACTCGAGCACCTGCCCCCACCCGCCGGGGTCCGCAGCCTCCTGTGCGAATTCTGTGCCTCCCGTAGAGTGACACCGTGACTGACGACTCCCTGCCCAGCCGCCGACGACGGAGCCGCCTGCGCCGAGTGCTCGGCGCCGCCTCCCCCACCGACGCCGACGCCACCGTCGTGATCGCACAGACGTCGGCATCCGCCCCCGGGGGTGCACGGCCGCTCTGGCTGGGCCTGCACAACCCGTTCGCGGTGGGCTTCTCGCTCACGCTCGGCGGACTCGTCGCGTTCGCCGTCGGGATCGCGTTCACCAACCTGTCGACGATCCTCATCTACGTCGCGTTCGCCCTGTTCGCCGCCCTCGGGCTGGACCCGCTTGTGCGGTGGCTCGAGCGTCACCACGTCACGCGCGCATGGGGCATCGTGATCGTCTACGCCGTGTTCGCGCTCATCCTGGTCGGCGTGCTCCTGCTGATCGTGCCGACCGTGATCGAGCAGGTCGCCCAGTTCATCAAGACGCTGCCCGTGCTCATCAGCGACTTCCAGAAGACCGACCTGTTCCACTGGCTGAGCACCGAGTTCGGCTCGCAGACCAGCGACATCATCAAGCAGGTCGAGGGCTTCCTGTCGAACCCGTCCAACCTCAGCGCGATCGCCGGCGGGCTGCTCAAGGTCGGCGCGGGCATCGCGTCGGGCATCTCGGGCGCGGTCATCGTGCTGGTGCTGAGCCTGTACTTCCTCGCCGGCATCCCCACCATGAAGCGGGCGTTCAACCGCCTGTGGCCGGCCCGCAACCGGGCGCTCGCGGCATCCATGACCGACCAGATCACCGACTCGGTCGGCGGGTACCTCGGCGGCATGGTGGTGCTGGCGTTCTGCAACGCGGTCGTCGCGTTCCTGCTGCACCTGGTGCTCGGGCTGCCGTTCGCGGCGCTGATGGGGATCGTCGCGTTCCTCATCACGCTGATCCCGCTCGTGGGTTCGGTGCTGTATTGGGCGCTCGCATCGATCGTCGCCCTGTTCTCCAACCCGCTGATGGCGCTGGTCTTCGCGATCGCCTACCTCATCTATATGCAGATCGAGGCATATGTGCTGACTCCGCGGGTGATGAACAAGACCATCTCGGTGCCCGGGTCGCTCGTCGTGATCGGTGCCCTGGTCGGCGGCACGCTGCTCGGGCTGCTCGGCGCGCTCGTGGCCATCCCGGTGACGGCGTCCGTGCTGCTGATCATCAAGCAGATCGTCATCCCCAAGCAGGACGCGAAACTCTAAGCCCCGCCGCCCGAGGGGCGCCGGGCGCGCACCTCGGACAGCAGCACGATCGCCAGGATCGTCGCCGCCATGGCCGTGACCGACCAGATCGCGGGGAGCACGAGCGCCGCCGCACCCACCGCGAGCGGCAACGCGATCGCGGGCACCGCCCACGGCAGCACCTCGCGCCACGGGGTGCCGTAACGAAGCGAGATCGTCGCATTGGTGCCGTAGAAGAGGATGACGCCGCCACCGAGGGATGCCGCGGCCGACACCGGCAGCACATGTGCCGGAGCCTCGATCGCGAGCGACACGGCACCGGCCAGCATCATCACGCCGGCGACGAGCAGGAACGGCAGGAAGGCGACGGTCCACACGATGCCGCGCGAGTCGTCCCGGCCGACCAGGCGCTCGAGGCCCGCGCGCATCGAATCGATGCCGAACATGAACATCGCCCACGCCAGCCCGGCCGTCACCACGAGCGCCGGCACGGCGGCGAGCGCGGAAAGCGGGCTCCACGCGGTGGAGACGCTCACGACGATCGCGAGCACCGACTCCCCCAGCGCGATGATCACGAGCGTGCCGAACCGATCGGCGAGGTGCTCCACGTTGATCTCGCCGATCCGCCGCAGCAGTCCCGGCGCCGACGCGATGAGCAGCACCACCTCCACCGCGATCGCCAGCGCCCACAGCACGAAGCGTGCGGGCGACGGCACGAGCGCGGACACCAGCCAGAGAGCCGCGGTCACCCCGTTGTACGACAGGATCCGCAGCCGCGATCCGGCGCTCGCGCCCCAGCTGCGCCGCACCCACAGGCCCAGCATGATCGCGCGCAGGGCGGCGTTGCCGAGCGCGAACAGCCACGCCCGATCGGCGACGGCATCCGGAGCCGCGACCGCGATCACGCCGACCGCGGCCATCGCCCCGAGCATGTAGCCGGCGAGCGCGCGCCGCGACATCCCGACCTGGATGTTGACGGTGAAGGTCAGGTTCACCCACGACCACCACACCGACGCGAACAGGGCGAGGAACACCCCAAGATCCGCGAACGTCGGCGTCGCGTGCAGGCCCGCGGACAGCTGGCCGATCAGGGCGACGAACACGAGGTCGAAGAACAGCTCCATCCAGTCCGCGCGCGAGACGTCGCGTTCCCGGAAGGGGGGCGGATGCGGGTGCATGCGACCATCATGCCGGTCCGGGTGCGCGGGCGGTCGGTGAGTCGGGGACGGGGGCAGGAGCGTTTCGACTCGCGCGGCCTTCGGCCGGGCTCGCTCAACGACCGGGGAATCGAGCGGGAGTGGGCGGGCTCGCTCAACGACCGGGGGCTTCAGCGGTCGTCGTGCTTGCGGCCGTAGCGGCGGAGGTACTGCACGACGAACAGCACGAGAGTGCCGGCGAGGATGATGCCGGTCACCGCGAGCGTGGCGAGCTGGTCGGCGCGGGTCATGAGGCCATCATCGCGCTGTGCGCTTCGACAAGCTCAGCGACCGGGAATGCGCTTCGGCAGGCTCAGCGCGCGGACCGGGGGCGCGGGGGCTATAGGGAGACGAGGCAGGTGGG
>DATMTQ010000221.1:0-15805 GCA_035564095.1 Microbacterium sp.
GCCGGACGGCGGGGCCTCTTCAGCGTTCCCCGGCTCGGGTCAGGCGGTGGGGCGCACCTCGAAGCCTGCAGCGCCGGCGGGCGGGAGATCCTCGATGCTCGCGATCGTCGGCAGCGACCCGGGAGGGCCCTTCGCCATCCAGGCCAGCACGCGCTCGACCTGCCGCTCGGTGCCTTCCACCTCCGCTTCGACGCTGCCGTCCCGGCGGTTGCGCACCCAGCCCGCGACGCCGGCATGGCGGGCGGCGAGCCGCATCGTGTAGCGGTATCCGACGCCCTGGACGTCTCCGGTCACGATCGCATGCACCCGCCGCATGATCCCATTCTGGTCGGCTCAGGCGCCCGCCACGAGGGTGATCGCGATCACGGTCATGACGACGGCGATGACTCCGTCGAGGATGCGCCACGCGCGCGGGGTCGACAGCCAGCGTCCGAGCAGTCGCGCGCCGTAGGCGAGCGCGAAGAACCAGAGCGCGCTGGCGCACGCGGCGCCCAGGGCGAACCACCAGCGGTCTGTGCCGTGCGTCGACGCGATCGAACCGAGCAGGAACACCGTGTCGAGGTACACGTGCGGGTTCAGCCAGGTGAGCGCCAGGCACGTGGCGAACACCGGCGCGAGCCCTGCGCGGGTCATCGTGTCGCGGGCGACGCCGGGGCGGGATGCCGGCGGGGTCGCGGCATCCCGCACGTCGTCCGCGACCGCGAGCGCCTCGGCGGCGGGCCGCCTGGCGCGGCGTGCGGCCAGTACCGCGTATGCGAGCAGGAACACCGCTCCCGCCCAGCGCGCCACCACCAGCAGCCAGGGGATCGCCTGCAGGGCGATGCCCACGCCCGAGACCCCGAGCACGATGAGCACGGCGTCCGACAGGGTGCACACGATCGCCACGGCCAGCACATGGTCGCGCCGGAGTCCCTGCCGCAGCACGAACAGATTCTGGGCGCCGATGGCGACGATGAGCGAGAGGCCGAGTCCGAGACCGGCCAGTGCGGCGGTGAGCATGACTCGACGCTATGGCCGGAGGGGCGCAGAAGTACAGCTCATGATCCTTACGCTGCGTTAACCTGGCTTACGTGCGCATCCCGTTCGAACTCGCCGAGACCGTCGCCGCCGTGGTGGCGGAAGGGACGCTGGATGCTGCGGCGCGCCGCCTCCACGTGACGCCGTCGGCTGTGAGCCAGCGCATCAAGGCGCTCGAGGAGCAGCTCGGCCAGGTGCTGCTCGTGCGGTCGAAGCCGGTGCGGCCGACCGCGGCAGGCGAGGCGGTGGTGCGGCTGGCGAGGCAGGCCGCCCTGCTCGAGCACGATGCGCTCGCCGAGCTCGGGGTCGAGGCGGAGCACGATGCGACGGTGTCCGTGCCGCTCGCGGTCAACGCGGATTCGCTGGGCACGTGGTTCCTGGAGCCGCTGGCGCGGCTTGCCGCGACGCATCCGGTCGTCTTCGACCTGCATCGCGACGACCAGGACTTCACCGCCGCCCTGCTCGAGTCGGGGACGGTGATGGGCGCCGTCACGTCGCGGGCGACGCCGGTGGCCGGATGCCGCGTGCAGCCGCTCGGCGGGATGCGCTACCGGCCCGTGGCGACGCCGGCGTACGTGCAGCGCTGGCTGGCGGACGGTTCGGATGCGCTCGCCGCGGCGCCGCGCGTGGACTACGACCGCCGGGACGACCTGCAGGCGCAGTGGCTGGCCGCACACGGCATCGACGCGGCCGCTATGCCGCGGCACTACGTGCCCGCCTCGAACGACTTCGCGATCGCCGTCAAGCTCGGCCTGGGCTGGGGGATGCTGCCCGGCTTCCAGTGCGACGCGGAGCTCGCCGACGGGCGCCTCGTGGAGCTGGCGGGGGACCCGATCGACGTGGCGCTGCACTGGCAGCAGTGGAACCTGCGATCGCCGCTGCTGGACGCCATCGCCGACGAGATCGTGACGTCTGCGCGTCGGGTGCTCGTGCCGGCGGGCTGAGGATCAGTCGGCGAGGGCGAGCGCGCGGTACGCGTCGCGGGTGGCCTGGCGCGCGGAGCCCGAGTGCGGCACGCGGTCGGCGTACACGCTGCGCCCGAGCTGCGTGCGGCTGTACAGCTCGTCGATGAGGCAGGTGGCCAGCTTCACGAGCTTGGCGATCTCGACGTCGTCGCGGTCGACCCACACGCAGCGGGGCTCGTCGCGCACCGGGACGAACCCGTCGTGCTCCTCCCAGGCCACGAGGGTGCGCTCGGCGCCGATGACATGCTGCTGCCACCAGACCTGGCGCAGGTAGTTGCGGGGGATCGACCGCCACGACTTGTTGGTCGTCTTGATCTCGGCGAGCAGGATGCGGCCGTCGGCATCCTGTGCGATCCCGTCGGGGGTGGCGAGGTGCCGTTTCTCGACGACGGCGTGGAACAGGGCCGACGACGGCTCGATCCCGTGGGTCGCCGCGACCCAGCCGGCGATCTCGGGTTCGCGGCGCCGGCCGTGGTCGGTGTAGGCGTTGCCGGAGAATCCGGACCCGTTGAGCTTCGCCTCGGCCGCGCGGGCGATCGCGCGCTCCGAGGTGAGCGTCGCGACGTCTGTCGCCGTGATCCCCCGGGAGCGGGCCCGCAGCCACGCCACCCGGTCACGCGAGTCCGCGATGATGCGGGCTTCGAGTTCCGGGGTCACCCCTCGAGGCTACGCCGGGCCGCCGACAGCGGCGAGCTGCCGCGCCGCCGCCACCGCGTTCAGCATTTGTTGAAGCGGACACCATAAACTGGAAAGGCTGTGCCGAACACGTCGGCGTCCCCTCCCCTCCGAGATCGAGTCCCCTTGTTCGACACCGCATCCGTTCCCGTCGTCGCTCCCGAGAGCGAGCGTGCCGTCGCGCCGCCGCCCGCCGGCGAGTCGCTTTACACCGGCTCGATTCCCGTCTCCACGGGATCCGTGCGCGTCGTTTCGCCGACGCGCTACCCGGGGGACGCGCTGCCGAATGCCCGCCGCTCGCTGTACGTCGTGCTGCTCGGCGCGCTGACGGCCCTCGGCCCGTTCACGATCGACCTGTACCTGCCGGCCTTCCCGGTCGTGCAGCACGACTTCCACACCTCCGCGGCGATGGTGCAGCTGACGCTCACCGGCACCATGATCGGGTTCGGTCTCGGCCAGCTCATCGTCGGGCCGCTCAGCGACCGCGTCGGACGCCGGGTGCCGCTGCTGGTCGTGACCGCGCTGCACGTGCTGGCCTCCGTCGTCGCGTGCCTGGCCCCGTCGCTGCTGCTGCTCGGTGGGGCGCGCGTGGTGATGGGCATCGGCGCGGCCGCGGGCGGCGTGGTGGCCATGGCCATGGTGCGCGACCTGTTCGGCGGACGCCGGCTCGTCGTCATGCTCAGCCGGCTGTCGCTCGTCTCGGGCGTCGCCCCGGTCGCGGCGCCCCTCGTCGGCTCGGCCCTGCTGCTGGTGATGCCGTGGCGCGGCATCTTCCTGGTGCTGGCCGCCTACGGCGTCGTGATGCTGGTGTGCTCCCTGTTCGTACTGCCCGAGACACTGCCGCGCGGATCGCGCGGGGGAGCGGACCACACGCTCTGGCAGCGCTACCGCAGCGTGTTCCGCGACCGGGTGTTCGTCGGCGTGCTCATCATCGGGGCGATGGCGTTCAGCGGGCTCTTCTCATACCTGTCGAGCTCGTCGTTCCTCTTCCAGGACGGCTACGGATTCACGCCGCAGCAGTTCGGGATGCTGTTCGCAGCCAACTCGGTCGGTGTCGTCGGCGGTGTGCAGGTCGCCTCACGACTGGCCCGCCACTTCGGCCCGCAATGGGTGCTCGCGTGGTCGACTGCCGCCCTCGTGCTGGCATCGGTCGCGATCATGGTGACCGATCAGCTGCACCTCGGCATGTGGGGCACGATCGTGCCGCTGTTCCTGTTCATGACGGCGTGCGGGTTCACGTTCCCGTGCGGTCAGGTGCTCGCCCTCGACCGTCACGGCTCGGCCGCCGGCACCGCGGCGTCGCTGCTGGGCGCCGCGAACAGCGTGGTCGCCGGGCTCGTCTCGCCGATCGTCGGCGTGATCGCCACCGGCTCCGGAATCACCGCCACCACCATGGCGATGGTCATGGTCGGCTGCGCGCTGGTCGCGGTGGTGTCGCTGTGGGCCCTGGTGCGGCCGCGCACCGTGCCGATGCTCGCGGACTGAGACGCGGGCCCGCCCGGCACTCCGGACTGCACGCGACGAGGGCGGTCACACCCAGCCGAACACCGGCGGGAACGCCACCACGACGATCGCGGCCCACGCGAGGTACACCGGCACCAGCCCGGTCTGCCAGCGCTCGATGCGGGCGAATCCGGCGACCGGGCTCGGCGTGCGCGCCCACAGCCAGCGGGCCTGCAGCCACGCCGAACCGACGAGGTTCACCAGCAGGATGACGTTCAGGCCGAGGGACGCGACCTTGTTCGGGCTCGCCCCGAAGGCGCCGATGCGGCTCAGCATCGCGACGAGCACCACGGCGTCCACGACGATCGCGGAGGCGACCAGGGTGAACTGCATCCGGTCGAACCAGCCGGGAGGCAGGGTCCCCTCGCGGGCCGACAGGCTGTACAGCAGCAGCCCGACCACCACGATCAGCACGGCGTCGAACGTGATGAGCACGGTGCGGTCGGCGTCGACGAGACCGCCGCCGGCAGCGATCTGAACGGCCGCGGCCACGATGAGGGCGAGCAGCAGCAGGGTGAACAGGGGCGTGAACACGCGCGTCAGCACCGGGGCGATGTTCTCGATCACGGCCTGCTTCGCCTCGACGAGCCACGCCGCGACCACCACGGCACCGGCGGCACCACAGGGCAAGAGCCAGTCGGTGATGAACCCCGTGGCATCCAGCCCGACCGCGTGGAACACGCTCGCCGTGACCGCAGCGAGCACGCCGCCGCCGAGCCCGAGCAACACGAGGTAGACGAACCACTCGCCGGTGAAGCGGATGAAGTCCATGCGCGCACGATCGCTGCGCCAGTCGCCACGCACGTAGGCCAGACCGACGCACAGCCACAGCACCACGACCGCATGACCGGCCGCGAGCACGACCGTCGTCCCGCCCGCCGCGAACGGATACGCGTTCAGCAGCACCAGCACTGCGGCGAACGGCACGAGCACCGCGATCGTCGTCCGCACCGGGGCGCGACGGCACCGGAGGAAATACCCGGCGGGCGCCAGCAGCAGAAGCGGGGCGACATTGCGCACCAACGCCTGCAGCGGGTCCTGCCCGGCGATCAGCCACGGCAGCTTCACGAGCACCGCCCCGGCCACGGCGAACAGGACGGCGAGCCACAGCCCGTGGCCGCGGCGCCACAGCTGCCGGCTGCGCAGGTCCTCGTGCCCGCCGTCGAGCACGAGCTGCTTCCACAGCCGCTCGCTGTGTTCGCGGGCGAATTCGCGGGACAGCGCGTCCAGCTGTCCCAGACGGCCCACCGCGATCAGGAACGCCTCGTCGGGGGAGAGCCCGGATGCCTCCAGTCCTTCGATCTGGTCGCGCAGATGCGCCTCCAGTTCGTCCACGTCCGCTGCGATCGCGTCGCGCTGCTGCACGAATCCCCGCCATTCGGCGATGCGCCCGTCGAGCCCCATGTCAGGCTCCCGCCGGGGCGAACGAGCCGTTGCGCGAGGTCCAGCTGCGCTGCAGCGCGTCGTTGACCACCGACCACTGCCGACGGTGCTCGGCGAGGGCCGCGGAGCCCGCAGTGCTCAGCCGGTACTGCTTGCGCGGTCTGCCGGTGGGGGAGGATCCCCAGGATGCCTCCACCTGTCCCAGCCGCTCGAGACGGTGCAGCAGGGGGTAGAGCATCCCGTCGCTCCATTCCAGCTGTCCGTCGGAAAGATCGGCGATCCGCTGCAGGATCGCGTACCCGTACGATTCGCCGTCCGACAGGATGCCGAGCACCATGGGCGTCGCCGCCGCCGCGACGAGGTCTTTCCCGATCCGCATGCTTACCTCGCAGTGAGATGTATCTAGATGTGAGATGTATCTAGAACTGCAAGGTATCACCGATCGGACGACATCTGAATGTCTTGCGGAGTGCATCCGGCATCGGAATGCCGCGCCCGGCCGCCCCGCCCCGAGGACCCGAGTGCGACCGCGCACCGCGGCTAGCCTGGGAGCATGGCGACGAAGGCACCTCTCACTGACATCGACGAGTCGAAGCTGACGGTTTCCGATCCGAAGCAGGTGGCGGTGGGCATTCCCGCGGTGACGCATGCACTGCTGATCGCGGAGCAGCAGGCGGGGATCGTGCGCAGTGCGCGTGCTCTGTTGCGGGTGAATCAGAAGGACGGGTTCGATTGCCCGGGTTGTGCGTGGCCGGAGACGGATCACCGGCATGTCGCGGAGTTCTGCGAGAACGGGGCGAAGGCGGTCGCGGAGGAGACCACGCTGCGCACGGTCGGTCCCGGGTTCTTCGCCGAGCACGACATCGCGGACCTTGACGCGCACGATGACTACTGGCTGGGTCAGCAGGGGCGGCTGACGCATCCGATGATCTTGGACGAGGGTGCGACGCATTACCGGCCGGCGTCCTGGGGCGAGGCGCTGCAGTTGATCGCGGACGAGATCCGGGGGCTGGATGATCCTGATCAGGCCGTGTTCTACACGTCGGGGCGGACGTCGAACGAGGCCGCGTTCCTGTATCAGCTGTTCGCGCGTGGGATCGGCACGAACAATCTGCCGGACTGTTCCAACATGTGTCACGAGTCGTCGGGGTCGGCGCTGGGGGATACGATCGGGATCGGCAAGGGCACGGTGTCGATCGAGGACATGCACACCGCGGAGCTGTTGATCGTCGCCGGTCAGAACCCGGGCACGAACCACCCGCGGATGCTGTCCGCGCTGGAGAAGGCGAAGCAGCGCGGCGCCACGATCATCGCGGTCAACCCGCTTCCGGAGGCGGGGCTGATGCGGTTCGAGAACCCGCAGACCCCGCGCGGGGTGCTTCTGGGCGGCACGAAGCTGGCCGACCAGTTCGTGCAGATCCGTCTCGGCGGCGACCAGGCGCTGTTCCAGGCGATCGGCAAGCACCTGCTGGAACTCGAGGACCGCGACGGCGGCGTGCTGGACCGCGAGTTCATCGCCGCGCACACCGCCGGGTTCGACGCGTACCGGGCCGCGATGGCCGAGGCGGCGTGGGCGGACCTGGAGACGGCGACCGGGATCCCGGAGCCGAAGCTGCGGCACGTCGCCGAGGCGGTGCGCCGGTCGGGTGCGACGATCGTGTGCTGGGCGATGGGGCTCACGCAGCACAAGCACTCGGTGCCGACGCTGCGGGAGGTCGTGAACGTGCTGCTGCTGCAGGGCAACATCGGCCGTCCCGGCGCCGGGGTGTGTCCGGTGCGCGGCCACTCGAACGTGCAGGGCGACCGCACCGTGGGCATCTACGAGAAGCCCGCCGAGGCGTTCCTTCAGGCACTGGACCGGGAGTTCTCGTTCACCGCGCCCCGCGCGCACGGGCACGACGTGGTCAACGCGATCCGCGCCATGCGCGACGGGAAGACGCGGGTGTTCATCGGGATGGGCGGCAACTTCGTCTCCGCCACCCCCGACACCGTCGTCACCGAGGCGGCGCTTCGGGCCACCGGGCTGACGGTGCAGATCTCCACGAAGCTGAACCGCTCGCATGCGGTCACCGGGAAACGCGCGGTCATCCTGCCGGTGCTCGGCCGCACCGACCGCGACCGCCGCGGCACCGGCGAGCAGCGCGTCACCGTGGAGGACTCGATGGGCGCCGTGCACACCTCCCGGGGGCGCCTGGCCCCGCCGTCGGAGGACCTGCTCAGCGAGGTCGCGATCGTCGCGCGGCTGTGCGCGCTGGTGTTCGCCGGGCGGACGGATGCCCCGCAGGCCGACTGGGCGGGGCTGGAAGCCGACTACGCCGGCATCCGCACCCACATCGAGCACGTCATCCCCGGCTTCGACGACTTCGAACGCCGCGTCGACAAGGGCCGCACCCTGTTCCTCCCCAACGGCCCGCGCGACGCCCGGCAGTTCGACACCCCGGACGGCAAAGCCCAGTTCACCGTCAACCCGCTGGAATACCCGCACATCCCGGACGGCCGCCTGCTGCTGCAGACCCTCCGCTCCCACGACCAGTACAACACCACCATCTACGGCAAAGACGACCGATACCGCGGCATCCACGGCGGCCGCCGCGTCGTGCTCATCAACGCCGACGACATCACCGAACTCGGCTTCCAACCCGACGACCTCGTCGACCTCGTCAGCGAATGGACCGCCCCCGACGGGCGCGTCGAGGAACGCCGCGCCGAACGGTTCCGGCTCATCCCGTACAGCACGCCCCGCCGCAACGCGGCCGCGTACTACCCCGAAACCAATGTGCTCGTCCCGCTCGACTCCGTCGCCGACATCAGCGGCACACCCACCTCGAAATCGGTCATCGTCCGGCTCGAACCGACCCCCGGTCGCCCCGCGAGGAGCGCAGCGACGAGACGAAACGCCTCGACCGCGTGAGGTAGACGCGTTTCGTCTCTCCCCACGCCCACTCCACGCGCCGCTGGCGCGTCGCGCGGAGCCTCCGGGCGCGTGGGCCCATCCGCTCGCTCAGCGACCGGTGGTGTTCGGCCATCCCTTGGCCAGCTCCGAGACGGATGCCGCGGCCTCGGCGATCTGCTCGGGGGTGCCGCCCTGACGGCCCGCGACCAGCCCGGCGACGAACGCGCTGAACGGTGCCGCCGGTCGGGCGACGCCGCGCGCCACGTCTGCGGCGAGGTCGAGGATGAGCGAGATCGGAACATCGTCCGGTCCCAGCTGGAACCGCTCGCGCAGGGCCGCAGCCCACTCGTCGAGGGCCTCCGGAGGCAGGTGGTCGCTCATATCGTTCCTTCCCATTCGCGCAGGTCGTCCCACGTGTCGATATCGGCGATCGCGTCGGGCGCGGCGCGCACGGCAGCGATCGCGAGCTCGTGCATCAGCGTGCGCACGGCGGCGTCGCGTCCCGCATCCGGCATCGCGGATGCCGCGTCCCGCAGCGGCCGCGTGCGGTAGAGGCCCGTCAGCCACTGCGGACGGCCCGATCCGTCGGCCAGGCACAGGCCGTCCGTGTCGCCCGGCAGCAGCGGGACGTCGCGCAGCAGCTGCGCGACCGCGAGATCGGGGCGCACCAGGTCGCACGCGAGCACCAGCGTCCACTCGGAGTCTGGAGCCGGGGCGGTGAGCGCCGCCACAAGGGCGGCGGCCGGACCGGTGAACGGCGGGTCCTCGCGCACCCAGGTGACGTCCGGTGCCGCGTCCGCATCGTCCGCAGGACCGGCGACCGCGATCGCGTCGCAGCCCGCTGTGCGCGCGGCGGTGATCGCCCGATCCAGCAGCGTCGTGCCGTCGATGCGCACCCGCGCCTTGTCGGCGCCACCGAGCCGCGAGCCGCGCCCGCCGGCCAGGATCACCGCCGTGATGGTCATGACACGAGCATCACAGAAACGAGGTCGCCGGCGCGCACCTCGCCGGTGTCGGCGGGGATCACCGCGTACGCCTCCGCGGCGCCGAGCGCGATCGGGCCACCGGGGAGGGGGATGACGCCGTCCGCGCCCAGACGCACCGACCGGTACTCCTCGCGCCCCACCCGCGACGTCCAGCCGGTCGCGACGGGCAGCAGCACGATCCGGCGGAACAGCTCGGTCCGGCCCTGCATCGCGAGCAGTGCGGGCCGCACGAACACCTCGAACGACACCGCGGCTCCGCCCGGGTTGCCCGGCAGCCCGAACAGCAGGGGAGCGCCGGCGCCGAAGCCCTGCGGCTTGCCCGGCTGCATCCCGACGCGGACGAACTCCATCGGCGCCGCCTGCTTGACCACCTCGTAAGCCCCGGCGCTGATCCCGCCGGTGGTGATCACCGCGTCCGCGTCGGCCGCGGTCTCCAGTTCGCGCCGCAGGGCCGCCGGGTCGTCGCGCACCCGTGCCGTGCGGACGACCTGCGCGTCCGCCTCCGCGACGAGGGATGCCACCAGCACGCTGTTGGACTCGAACACCTGGCCGCGACGCGCCGTCGCACCGGTCTCCACCAGCTCGTCGCCGGTGGAGAGCACGACCACCCGCGGGCGGCGGGAGACCGTGACCTCGGCGATGCCGGCGGCGCTGATCGCGGCGAGCTGGCGCGATCCCAGGCGCGTGCCGGCAGGGATGATCTCATCACCGCCCGCGGCATCCTCGCCGCGCGGCCGCACGTGCACGTGGCGACGACGCGGCGCAGTCGTGACGACGGCGTGGGCGACGGAGTCGGCCAGCCCGCCTGCCGTGTCCTCGAACGGCACCACGGCGTCGGCGTCCGTCGGCACCGGGGCGCCGGTCATGATCCGCGCCGCCTCTCCCGGACCGATCGCCGGGTCGGCGTCCGTTCCCGCGGGCAGGTCTGCGACGACCCGCAGCCGGACCGGACGCGCAGCGGATGCCTCCCGCACGTCGTCGAACCGCACCGCGAAGCCGTCCATGGCGGAGTTGGCGAACACGGGCACGTCGTCCGGCGCGACGGCGGCCGCACGCAGCGTCCGGCCGAGCGCCGCGGATGCGGGCACCCGCTCGGCCTCGAGCGGTCGCACCGCCCCGAGAATCCGCTGACGGTGCTCCTCGACGCCGATCATGCCCACCCGACCACACTATCCAGCCGCGTAGGCTCGATACATGGGCAGGATCACGGTGCGCAGGCCCGTCACGAAGCTGACGGTCGGCGCGGACGAGCGCCGGCGCGCGGACACGCTGGCCGTCGAGGAGCCCCTCGAGATCCGCGTCGCGAGCTCGCCGTTCACGGTGACGATGCGCACCCCCGGGCACGACGTCGAACTGGCCGCCGGCTTCCTCGTCGGCGAGGGCATCATCTCGCGCAGCGAGCACCTCCGCGCCGCGATCCACTGCGGCGGCCCCGGCACCGGGGGGACCGACAACACCTACAACGTGCTGGACGTCGGCCTCGCCGCCGGCGTCCCGGTGCCCGAGCGCGATCGCAACTTCTACACCACGAGTTCGTGCGGGATGTGCGGCAAGGCCTCGATCGAGGCGGTCCGCACGGTGTCGGCCTACGACATCGCCTCCGACCCGACGACGGTGGACGTCTCGACGCTCGTGACCCTGCCCGACACGCTGCGCGCGCACCAGGACGTCTTCGAGAAGACCGGCGGCTTGCATGCAGCGGGACTCTTCGACGCGGCGACGGGCGAGCTCCTGGTTCTGCGCGAGGACGTCGGCCGGCACAACGCCGTCGACAAGGTCGTGGGCTGGGCGCTGCAGCAGGAGCGACTGCCGCTCGGCGGCACCGTGCTGCAGGTGTCCGGACGGGCCAGCTTCGAGCTCGTGCAGAAGGCCGCGATGGCGGGCATCCCGATCCTCGCGGCGGTATCGGCGCCGTCGTCGCTCGCCGTCGAGCTGGCGGAGGACGCAGGGCTCACCCTCATCGGGTTCCTGCGCGGGCAGTCCATGAACGTCTACACGCGCGCCGATCGGGTGCGCTCACCCGGTCGTTGAGCGAGCGCCTCGCGCGGACGTGGAGCGGTCGATTTGGCGCCGGATGCGGCATCCCGTAGACTCGTCCGAGCCGAAGACCGCCGGTCATCGTGTCACGCGAAAGCGTGACCGATCGAAGCTCTGCTCAGCAGGGGCCCGCGCAGGTGACACGATTCGATTCTCGCAAGAGATCCCCGAGCTCCGTGCGCTTGCGCCGGAGCTCTTTTGTTTGTGCGGGCGCGCGGTTCCGAGGCTCATCCACCACCGTCGTGGCGGATGTCGTACCCACCAAGGAGTGACCATGGCGCAGAAGGATGCATCGGTCGCCGAGCTCACGAAGAACTTCGAGGACTCGAACGCCGTACTGCTGACCGAGTACCGCGGTCTGACGGTCGCCCAGCTCAAGCAGCTGCGCAACAGCATCCGTCAGGACGCGGAATACGCCGTGGTGAAGAACACGCTGACCAAGATCGCCGCCAACAAGGCGGGGATCACGACGCTGGACGACGACCTCAAGGGTCCGTCGGCCATCGCATTCGTGCACGGCGACTTCGTCGCCACCGCCAAGGCTCTGCGTGACTTCGCCAAGGCCAACCCGCTGCTCGTGATCAAGTCCGGCATCTTCGAGGGCAACGCGCTCTCGGCCGACGAGGTCAACAAGTACGCCGCCCTCGAGAGCCGCGAGGTTCTGCTGGCGAAGGCTGCGGGAATGATGAAGGCGACGATGGGCAAGGCCGCGGCCACCATCGACGCGCTTCGCGAAAAGCTCGAGACCGCCGAGGCCGCGTAAGCGTCCGGACGATCTCACCCACAAACCCCATCTATCTAGGAGATACATCATGGCGAAGCTCACCACTGAGGAGCTGCTGGACCAGTTCGCCGGTCTGACCCTTGTCGAGCTCAGCGAGTTCGTGAAGGCCTTCGAGGAGAAGTTCGAGGTCACCGCCGCCGCTCCCGTCGCCGTTGCCGGTGCCGGTGGCGCGGGTGCCGCGGAAGAGGTCGAGGAGAAGGACTCCTTCGACGTCATCCTCGAGGCTGCCGGCGACAAGAAGATCCAGGTCATCAAGGTCGTCCGCGAGCTCACCTCGCTCGGCCTCGGCGAGGCCAAGGCCGTCGTCGACGGTGCGCCCAAGGCCGTCATCGAGGGCGCGAACAAGGAGACCGCCGACAAGGCGAAGGAGGCCCTCGAGGCCGCCGGCGCCACGGTGACCCTCAAGTAAGTCTTCCGACTTCACGCAGAAGGCTCCGGATGCTTCGGCTTCCGGAGCCTTCTCGCGTTCCGGATACTAGGTGGTGGCCAGGCTTCAGATGTGTCAGTCTTATGCGATGAGCTCTTCCCCGGAGAGCGCTGCACACTCCCGCGCGCGGATCCGTCCCCTTCTCGTCGCCTTGCTGGCGACGATCGCCGTGGTCGCCGGGCTGCTCGCTCCTGCGTTTGCTGCGCCGGCGCAGGCCGCCGATCTGACGAAGTTCGATCCCGGCAACATCATCAGCGACGGCGTCTTCTTCAACAAGGCGTCCATGACCCAGGCGCAGATCCAGTCGTTCCTGGTGTCCAAGGAGGGCGGATGCCAGACCGGCTACACGTGCCTCAAGGACTACACGGCGCCCACCCGCACGATAGATCCCGGCCAGATGTGCAACGGCTACACCGGTGCGGCGAGCGAGACCGCGGCGGCGATCGTCTTCAAGGTCGCGCAATCCTGCGGCATCAACCCGCAGGTGTTCCTGGTGATGCTCCAGAAGGAGCAGGGCCTGGTGCTCGGCACCCATCCGTCGACCTGGAACTACAACTACGCGATGGGGGCCAACTGCCCGGACTCGACGGGGTGCAACGGCGACAGCGCCGGCTTCTTCACTCAGGTGTACTCCGCCGGCTGGCAGCTGAAGCGGTACGCGAACCCGCCCGGCACGTCGCAGTACTTCGACTGGTACCCGATCGGCGGCGATTCGTACGTGCAGTACAACCCGAAGTCGTCGTGCGGCTCCGAGAAGATCACGATCGCGAACCAGGCCACCGCCGACCTCTACTACTACACGCCGTACGTCCCGAACGCGGCGGCGCTCGCGGCCGGCTACGGCGCCGGTGACGCCTGCTCCTCCTACGGCAACCGCAACTTCTACAACTACTTCACCGACTGGTTCGGCTCCACGCAGGTGCAGGCGTTCATCACCACGCCGCTGCCGACGATCGCCGGCACCGCCGTGGCGGGGCAGATCCTGACGGCGCGCACCGGCACGTGGTCGCCGGCGCCCACCCGGTTCGCCTACCAGTGGCTGCGCAACGGCACGGCCGTGACCGGTGCGACGACGTCCACCTACAAGGTCACGAACTCCGACGCCGGCCAGACCCTCAGCGTGCGCGTGACGGGATCGCGGCTGTACTACCGGACCGTGACGCAGACCTCCGCGGTGACGGCGGCCGTCACCGGCATCCCGACCGCGCGTCTGTCCGGGACCAACGCCTATCAGCGCGCGAACGCGGCCTCGCGAGCCGCCCACTCCGGCACCGTGTCGACGGTGTACCTCGTCGGCGGCACCGCCCAGCAGGACTCGCTGTCGGTCGCGGCGCTCGCCGCCGCGCGCGGAGCGGGCTTCCTGCTGGTGCCGGCGAGCTCCCTGCCCCCGAGCATCGCGGCCGAGCTCAAGCGGCTCGCACCCACCTCCGTCGTGCTCGTCGGAACGACGGCGACGCTCGACTCGGGCACGGCGACGCGCGTCAAGGCGGTGCTGCCCAAGGCCACCGTGTCGCGCATCACCGGCGCCGATCGGTTCGCCCGCTCGCTGTCCGTCGCGGCACGCTTCGGCTCCGCGCCGACGGTGTACCTCGCGACCGGCTGGGCGTACCCCGACGCGATCAGCGGCGCCGCGGTGGCCGGTGGCAGGAAAGCGCCCCTCATCGTCGTGCCCGGCACGGCCACGACCGCCCCCAGTGCGCTGCTCACGCGCCTGAAGGCCCTGCACACCACGAAGGTCGTCGTGCTCGGCGGCACGGCGGCCGTCTCCAGCGGGCTGGTCTCGAGCATCACGAAGGCCGGAATCGCGGCCACGCGCTACTCCGGCGGGAACCTGTACTACACGAACTCGGCGGTGATGTCGGCGAGCTTCACGAGCGCCGTCCCGCGGGCGGTCGCGGTGTCCTCCGCCGGATACGGGGACGGCCCGGCGGCCGCCGCGCTGGCGGGGACCCTGGGCGCCCCGCTGCTCATGACCGCGCGCACGTGCATCCCGTCGACGATGGCAGGATTCTTCCTCAGGCACGGCACCAACCTCGTCACCCTCGCGGGCGGCACCGACACCATCGACGCGAACTCGGCCCGGCTGCTGCGCTGCTGACGCGGATCAGCGCGTGATCGGCACCTCGCGGTCGATGAGGTCGCGGGGCACGGCGACGTGCGAGACGAGCACCACCGTGCGGTCCCGGGAAGCATCCAGCAGGTCGCGCAGCAACGCGTCGGATGCCGCCGGGTCCACGCCCGCGGTCGGCTCGTCGAGCACCAGCACGGGGAAGTCCCGCAGCAGCGCTCGGGCCAGCGCGATCCGCTGGCCCTGACCGCCCGAGACGAGGGCGCCGCGCTCACCGAGCGGAATGTCGAGCCCGCCGCGGTCCCGCGCCCACTCGGCGAGACCGACCCGCGTCAGCGCGTCCCACAGGGCGGCGTCGTCGGCCGTGTCGCGCGCGAACAGCAGGTTCTGACGCAGCGTCTCGTCGAACAGGAACGGATGCTGCTCGACGAGCCCGACCGTCAGGCGCACGTCGTCGGGAGACAGCGTGCGCACGTCCCGATCGCCGATCACGTAGCTGCCGCCGTGGTCGAGCAGCCGCACCAGCACATGGGCGAGGGTCGTCTTGCCGGCGCCGCTTCGCCCCGTGACGAGCACGCGCTCCCGGGGGGCGACGTCGAGGTCCAGAGGAGCAAGGGCGCCGGTGCCGGCGTGCGGCCAGGATGCCGACACCCCGCGCAGATGCAGGCCGCTCCCCAGGGCGGGTGCTGCGCCGGTCGCGGGCATCTCGGCGGGCAGCTGAGGCGGCGCCGCGTCCGGCACGGTGTCCGCGATGCGCCCGGCGGCGGCTCGCACCTGGCGGCGCATCGACAGCGCGAGCGGCAGCGGGCCGAACACCTCGAACACGGCCATCGGCAGCAGCACGACCACGGCGAGTGCCGGGGCGTCCACCGGTGCGAGCTGCGGGGCCGCGACGAGCAGCGCGGCCAGCGACGCGCATCCGGCGAGCACCGACACCGTGCCGCCGATCACGGCCTGTGCGATCGACCGGCGTACGACGGTGCGGCGCAGCGCGGCATCCGCCTCGGCCACCCGGCGGGCGGATGCCTCCGTCGCGTCGTACGCGGTCAGCACGTCCAGCGCGCTCA
>DATMTQ010000222.1:0-8345 GCA_035564095.1 Microbacterium sp.
CGCCGAGCCGGCATCGGCGGCGCCGAAGAGGCGGCGCGGCCACCGGGCGCTCATCGTCGCCCTGACCAGCACCGCGGTCGTGCTCGTGGTGGTCGGCATCGCCGCCGCGATCGGATGGCAGGTGGCCGAGACGCATGCCTCATCCACCGTCAAGCAGACCGTGCAGCAGAAGGTGGACCAGGTCCTCGGGCTGCCGGCATCCCACCCCGTCTCCGTCTCGTTCCAGGAGCCCGTGCTGCCGCAGGTGTGGGCCGGAAAGCTCGCCACCCTGGACATCCGTGTGGCCGACGTGCCGATCGCCGGAAGCACGGGCACCGTGACCGTGCACGCCACGCAGGTGCCCACGAGCGGAACCCGTGCCGCGAAGACCGTCGACGCGACGGCGCACCTGAAAGCCGGTGCGCTGAAGTCGATCGTGTCCGCGAACCGCACCTCGCTCGGCCAGATCCTCCCCGGATCGGTGAAGGTGGACGGCACGGAGGTGACCGTCTCGCTCAACCCCGCGCAGTTCCTCAGCGGCGTCTCGTTCACCGAGGTGCTCGGCGCGAGCGTGCACGACGGGGCGCTCGTGCTGACGCCGCAGAAATTCGTCGTCGGCGGGCTTGCGATGTCGGCCGACACGGTGCGCGCCCGCTTCGGAGGCCTCGCGCAGGGCATTCTCGCGTCGCGCAGCATCTGTCTCGCCGACGGCTACCCGAAGGGCATGACCTTGACCGGGCTCGAGGTGCAGCCGGCCGGCGTGCTCGCCGACTTCGACGTCGATCCGGGCATCCTCACCGACCCCGCCCTGCAGGCCAAGGGCACGTGCACGTAGTCCTTCGGGTCGCTGAGCGAGCGGAGCGAGTCGAAACGCGTGGTGCCGGCGGATGGGCTTTCGTCTCGGGCGCGCGAGCACGGCCGAGACCACGGGCGGGGTGGTGTTCCCCTCCGGTCGTTGAGCGAGCGGAGCGAGACGAAACGCACGATGCCGGGGGATCGCGCGGGATGCGCGGCTGGCTCGAATCGGCCGTGGGATCCTGAACCGATAGACTGACAGCGCCCGACGCGCATCTGCCGCCGCATCCGCGGCGTGCCGCGGGCATCGCGCCGCCGCATCCCACACCGATTGGTTCCTCGTTGTCCGCACCCGCCTCCCGACCGGCGTCCCCGCCGGTTCCGGAAGACATCGCTGCTCTCGACCCCGCCGTCTGGCCCGCCTCCGCACGTCGCGACGATCGGGGTGTGCTGCAGCTCGGGGGAGTGGATGCCACCGACCTCGCCGCGCGCTTCGGCACACCGCTGTACGTGCTCGACGAGACCGAGGTGCGCGAGCACGCGCGGCGTACGGTCGCGGCGTTCCGCACCGCCGCCGCCCGGCACGGCGCCCTCGCCCGCATCTACTACGCCGGCAAGGCGTTCCTGTCCACCGAGGTGGTGCGCTGGGTGACCGCCGAGGGCATGTCCGTCGACGTGTGCTCGGGCGGGGAGCTCGAGATCGCGCTGGCGGCCGGCATGGAGCCCGCGCACATCGGCTTCCACGGCAACAACAAGAGCGTGCGCGAGCTGGAACGCGCCGTCGAGGTCGGCGTCGGCACGATCGTGCTCGACAGCGTCATCGAGCTCGAGCGCCTCGCCGCGATCGTGCAGCGCCACGGCTACACCCAGGACGTGCTGCTGCGCGTGCGCAGCGGCGTGCACGCCGAGACGCACGAGTTCCTCGCGACCGCGCACGAAGACCAGAAGTTCGGCGTCGCGATGGAGGATGCCCCGGCCGTCGTCGCCCGCATCCGCGAGATCGACGGACTCCGCTTCCTCGGCCTGCACTGTCACATCGGCTCCCAGATCTTCGGCGTCGCCGGCTTCGCGGAGTCCGCGTCGCGGCTCGTCGACCTGCACGCCGAGCTGCTCGAGGGCGGACCGGTGCCCCTGCTCAACCTCGGCGGCGGCTTCGGCATCGCCTACACGTCCGCCGACGACCCGACCCCGATCGAGGATCTCGCCGCCGGCATCGCGAACGCCGTCGCGCAGGAGTGCGAGGTGCGCGGCATCCACGTGCCCGAACTCGCCGTCGAACCCGGCCGCATCATCGTCGGCCAGGCCGGCGTCACCCTCTACGAGGTCGGCACCGTCAAGCCCGTGCAGCTCGACGGCGGCGAGGCCACGCGCGTCTACGTGAGCGTCGACGGCGGAATGAGCGACAACGCGCGCCCGGCCCTGTACGGCGCCGAGTACACGGTGACGCTCGCCTCCCGCGACTCCGACGACGAGCCCGTGCTCGTGCGCGTCGTCGGCAAGCACTGCGAGTCCGGCGACATCGTCGTCGACCGCGGCCACCTGCCGGCCGACATCGCCCCCGGCGACCTCGTCGCCGTGCCGGCGACCGGCGCGTACTGCTGCTCCCTGGCCAGCAACTACAACTACGTGACCCGTCCCGCCGTCGTCGCCGTGGCGGATGGTGCGGCGCGCGTGATCGTGCGCGGCGAGACCCTTGCCGACCTGCTGTGCCGCGATGCCGGAATCCCCTCGGAAGGAACCTGAATGCTTGTACTGAGCGAGCGGATGGGCCCACGCGGCCAGGAGGCTCCGCGCGGCGCGGAGCGCCGTGTGGAGAAGACGTGGGGAGAGACGAAGTGACCGACAAACGACGCCTGCGCGTAGCCCTGCTCGGGGCCGGATCCGTGGGCTCCCAGGTGGCGTCCCTGCTGCGCGAGCACGCCGACGAACTGGCCGAGCGAAGCGGCGCCGAACTCGAGCTCGCCGGCATCGCGGTGCGCAACATCGACGCCCCGCGCGATGTGGAGCTGCCCGCCGAGCTGCTGACGACGGATGCCGAGACCCTCATCGTCGGCTCCGACATCGTCATCGAGGTCATGGGCGGGCTGGAGCCCGCGCGCTCGTTCGTGCTGCAGGCGATCAACTCGGGCGCCGACATCGTGACGGCGAACAAGGCGATGCTGGCCACCCACGGCGCCGAGATCTTCGACGCAGCCGACCAGGTTGGGGCATCCGTCTCGTACGAGGCCGCGGTGGCCGCCGCCATCCCGATCATCCGGCCGCTGCGCGACTCGCTCGCCGGTGACCGCGTGAACCGCATCATGGGCATCGTCAACGGCACGACGAACTACATCCTCGACCGCATGGACCGCGAGGGCGCCGACTTCGCCGAGGTGCTCGCCGACGCGCAGCGACTCGGGTATGCCGAGGCGGACCCGACGGCCGACGTCGAGGCGTACGACGCCGCGCAGAAGGCCGCCATCCTCGCCTCGCTGGCGTTCCACACCACGGTGCCGCTCGAGGCCGTGCACCGCGAGGGGATCACCGGCATCACCAAGGGCATGATGGATGCCGCCCGCCACGCCGGCTACGTCATCAAGCTGCTGGCCGTGTGCGAGCGGCTCGAAGGCCGCCCCGACGGCGAGGCCGTGTCGGTGCGCGTCTATCCGGCCCTCGTCGCCCGCGAGCATCCACTGGCGAGCGTGCACGGTGTGAACAACGCCGTGTTTGTCGAGGCCGCGGCCGCAGGCAACCTGATGTTCTACGGCGCCGGCGCCGGAGGCTTGCAGACCGCATCCGCCGTGCTCGGCGACGTCGTCTCGGCGGCGCGCCGCCACATCGCCGGCGGCGTCGGCATCGGCGAGTCCGCGCGCGCGCACCTGCCTGTCGTCGACATCGGCGAGATCGTCACCCGCTACCAGGTGACGCTGGAGGTCGACGACCAGACGGGCGTGCTCGCCACCGTCGCCGGCATCCTCAGCGACGGACGCGTGTCGATCGCGACCGTCGAGCAGACCGTCACCGATGAGGGCCGCGCGCGGCTCGTCATCGGCACCCACAAAGCCGTCGAACAGGACCTGGATGCCACCGTCGACCGACTCGCCACGAGCGGGGTCGTCGAGCGAGTGGTTTCCGTCCTGCGTGTTGAAGGAGATTGAAATGGCCCACGTCTGGCAGGGAGTCCTGCGCGAGTACGCCGACCGTCTCGGCGTCACCGAGTCGTCCACCGTCGTCACCCTCGGCGAGGGCGGTACGCCGCTGTTGCCGGCCGCCGCGCTGTCGCGCCGCACCGGCGCCGACGTCTGGGTGAAGTTCGAGGGCATGAACCCGACCGGCTCGTTCAAGGACCGCGGCATGACCGTGGCCCTGTCCCGGGCCGTCGAGCACGGCGCGAAGGCCGTCATCTGCGCCTCCACCGGCAACACGTCGGCCTCCGCGGCGGCCTACGCCGCCCACGCCGGCATCACCGCCGCGGTGCTCGTGCCGGAGGGCAAGATCGCGATGGGCAAGCTCAGCCAGGCCGTCGCGCACAACGGCAAGCTCATCCAGCTGCGCGGCAACTTCGACGACTGCCTCGAGATCGCCCGCGAGCTTGCGGAGCGGTACCCGGTGCACCTGGTCAACTCGGTCAACCCCGACCGCATCGAGGGCCAGAAGACCGCCGCGTACGAGGTCGTGGAGACCCTCGGCGACGCGCCCGACTTCCACTTCATCCCGGTCGGCAACGCGGGCAACTACACCGCCTACTCCCGCGGCTACCGCGAAGAGGCCGAGCGCGGCGTCTCCACCCGCGTGCCCCGCATGTTCGGCTTCCAGGCCGCCGGCTCCGCGCCGATCGTGCGCGGCGAGATCGTGAAGAACCCGGAGACCGTCGCGACCGCGATCCGCATCGGCAACCCGGCGTCGTGGCACCTCGCCCTCGAGCAGCGAGACGCCACCAACGGCTGGTTCGGCGCGATCGACGACGCGCGCATCCTCGCCGCTCAGAAGCTGCTCGCCGCCGAGGTGGGCATCTTCGTCGAGCCGGCCTCCGCGATCAGCGTCGCGGGCCTGCTCGACCGCGCCGAGGCGGGCGTCATCCCGGCGGGCGCGCGCGTCGTGCTCACCGTCACCGGCCACGGTCTGAAGGATCCGCAGTGGGCCCTGCGCCAGGCCGACGGCAGCGACGTCGCCCCGATCGTGGTCGACGCCGACACCACCGAGGTGGCCTCCGTGCTGGACCTGGCGTGAGCGAGCCCGGCCGCACGGTTGTCGTCCGCGTCCCCGCGACCAGCGCCAACCTCGGCCCCGGGTTCGACACGCTCGGCCTCGCGCTGAGCGTGTACGACGAGCTCACCGTCACGCAGCTCGACGACGACCGCCTCGAGATCGACGTGACCGGGCAGGGCACGGAGGACGTCCCGCGGGATGCCTCCCACCTCGTCGTGCAGGCGATGGACCATGCGTACCGCGCCGTCGGCCGCACGCGTCCGGGCATCCACCTGCGCGCGCACAACGCGATCCCGCACGGGCGCGGCCTCGGCTCGTCCGGCGCCGCGGTCGTGTCCGGTCTCCTGGCGGCGAAGGGCCTGCTCGACGGCGACGCAGAGCTCGGCCCCGACCTGCTCCTGAAGCTCGCGACCGAGCTGGAGGGGCATCCCGACAACGTCGCGCCCGCGCTGTTCGGCGGCCTCACGATCGCGTGGGTGGACGAGACCGGTCCGCAGCACAAGAAGCTGCTCGTGCACCGCGGTGTCGCACCGCTCGTGCTCGTGCCGGATTTCACGATGTCCACCAAGGAGGCGCGCACCTACGATCCGCAGCAGGTGACCCGGGAGGATGCCGTCTTCAACGTGTCCCGGTCGGCGCTGCTGATCGCGGCGCTCACGCAGAGCCCCGAGCTGCTGCTGGCGGCCACCGAGGACAAGCTGCACCAGAGCTACCGTGCGCAGGCCATGCCCGAGACCGACCGTCTCGTGCAGGCGCTGCGCCGGGCGGGCTTCGCGGCCGTCGTCTCCGGCGCCGGGCCGAGCGTGCTCGTGCTCGCGGACGGTCCCGGCCGGCGCCTGGAGGCCACCGCCCTCGCCGAATCCGTCACCGGCTCCCCGTGGGAGGCGCTGCCGCTCGCGGTCGACTTCCTCGGCGGCACCGTGCGTCCCGCGGAAGCCGCGATCGCCTGAATACCGGCGTCGGCGCCGGACAGTGGTAAGGTAACGGAGTACACGGAGGATGCCGCGAAGCCGCAAGGCGAGCGGTTTCTGACCTCCATCGCAATCTGCGAAAGCCTCCCGTACACCATCCGTGAACGACTCGAACGGTGCGCCCAGTCCGGTGCCACCGTCGGAGCCGAGCGGAACCCGCGCCGTCTGTGGCGCATGTACGGGCGTGCCTGTTTCACACATTTCACAAGGGAGAACTCGTGGAGTCCATCTCCGAGATCCACAATGCCGACGCGCCCGCTGACGAGAGCGTCGAGAACACCGAAGAGCTGAGCGCCGAGACGCCCGTCGAAGACGCTGCCGAGGAGGGTGCGACCGAGGAGGTCGCCGCCGTCGAGGACGCGCCCGTCGAAGAGGCCCCCGCGGCTGAGGACGCCCCGGTGGCTGAGCCTGTCGAAGCCCCCGTGGCTGAGGACGCCCCCGTGGCTGAGGACGCCCCCGTGGCTGAGGAGGCCCCGGCGGCTGAGGAGGCCCCGGTGGCTGAGGAGGCCCCGGCCGACGCCCAGCCCGACGCGGAGCCGGCGAAGAAGGCGCCGCGCAAGCGCGCCCCCCGCCGCGCCAAGACCGACGTCGTGACCCCGGCCGAGATTGCCGCCGAGGCGCCGGTCGAGGCCGCTGTCGAGACTCCCGCCGAGGCAGCCGAGGCGCCCGCGGCGGACGCCGCGGAGACGCCCGCGACCGAGACGCCCGCCGAGGAGCAGGCCGAGAACCCGGTCGAGGCCGATGCGGAGGCATCCGAGTCGGCCGAGTCGGCCGAGACGGAGGGCGAGCAGCCGGCACGCGGCCGTGGCCGCAACCGCAGCCGCAACCGCAACCGCAACGCGAAGGACGGCAAGGAGCAGCCCGCCGAGGGCGAGAAGGCTGCGGCATCCGAACCCGCCGACGAGACCCCGGCCGTGCCGCAGCAGGGCGGCCAGAACGGCCAGCAGTCCCAGAGCGCGCGCAGCCGCCAGCGCAACAAGCGCCGCGGCGCGGGCAACCAGAACGCCGACGAGTTCGAGACCGAGATCGGCGAGGACGACGTCCTCATCCCGATCGCGGGCATCCTCGACGTGCTCGACAACTACGCGTTCGTGCGCACGACCGGCTACCTGCCCGGCCCGAGCGACGTCTACGTCTCGCTCGGCCAGGTCAAGAAGTACAACCTGCGCAAGGGCGACGCCGTGGTCGGCGCCATCAAGCAGCCGCGCGAGGGCGAGCAGTCCAGTCGTCAGAAGTACAACGCGCTGGTCAAGGTGGACGCGGTCAACGGCCTGTCGGTCGACGACGCCGCGACCCGGGTCGAGTTCGGCCAGCTGACCCCGCTGTACCCGCAGGAGCGCCTGCGCCTGGAGACCGCGCCGGAGAAGCTGACCCAGCGGATCATCGACCTCGTCGCCCCGATCGGCAAGGGCCAGCGCGGCCTCATCGTCGCGCCGCCGAAGGCCGGCAAGACGATCGTGCTGCAGCAGATCGCCGACGCCATCGCGAAGAACAACCCCGAGGTGCACCTCATGGTCGTGCTCGTCGACGAGCGCCCCGAAGAGGTCACCGACATGCAGCGCTCGGTGCGCGGCGAGGTCATCGCCTCGACGTTCGACCGTCCCGCCGAAGACCACACCACGGTCGCCGAGCTCGCCATCGAGCGCGCCAAGCGCCTCGTCGAGCTCGGCCGTGACGTCGTCGTGCTGCTGGACTCGATCACCCGCCTCGGCCGCGCCTACAACGTGTCCGCGCCCACGTCGGGGCGCGTGCTCACCGGCGGTGTCGACGCATCCGCCCTGTACCCGCCCAAGCGCTTCTTAGGCGCCGCGCGCAACATCGAGAACGGCGGATCGCTCACGATCCTCGCCACCGCGCTCGTCGAGACCGGCTCCAAGATGGATGACGTCATCTTCGAGGAGTTCAAGGGCACGGGCAACAGCGAGCTGCGCCTGTCGCGCGCGCTGGCCGACAAGCGGATCTTCCCGGCGGTGGACGTCAACGCGTCCAGCACGCGCCGCGAGGAGATGCTGCTCTCGGCCGACGAGGTCAAGATCACCTGGAAGCTGCGCCGTGCCCTCGCGGGCCTGGACCCTCAGCAGGCCCTGGAGGTCGTGCTCGGCAAGCTGAAGGAGACGAGCTCGAACGTCGAGTTCCTGTTCCAGATGCAGAAGTCGATCCCGGCGCCCACCTCGACCGGTTCCTCGCACGCGCACGAGAACAACATCCGCTGAACTGCAGTCGGGACTGATCTGTGTTCGAGTCCGTCCAGGCTCTGATCGACGAGCATCGCCGGGTGCAGGAGGAGCTCTCCGACCCGGCGGTGCACGCCGATGCCGCGCGGGCGAAGCGCGTCAACCGCCGCTACGCCGAGCTGTCGAAGATCGTCGCCGCGCACGAGGCGTGGGTCGCCGCAGGCGAGGACCTGGAGGC
>DATMTQ010000223.1:0-9505 GCA_035564095.1 Microbacterium sp.
TCCACCTGTACGACGACGACTCGCAGGGGGCCGGAGCATGAGCCGTGTCGCCGACGCCCTGGATGCCGCCGAAGCCGAGGGCCGTGGGGCGTTCGTCGGCTACCTGCCGCTGGGCTACCCGGACCTGCGCACCAGCATCGAAGCCGCCGTCGCCCTCGCCGAAGCCGGGGCCGACATCCTCGAGCTCGGTCCGCCGTACTCCGACCCGGTGATGGACGGCGCGATCATCCAGGAGGCCACCCAGACCGCGCTGGCGGGCGGTTTCCGGTTGCGGGACCTGTTCCCCGCGGTGAAGGAGATCGCCGAGCGCACCGGGGTGCCGGTGCTGGTGATGACGTACTGGAACCCGGTCGTGCAGTACGGGGTGGACCGGTACGCCGACGACCTCGCCGCCGCCGGCGGGGCGGGCCTGATCACCCCCGACATCACCCCGGACGCCGCCGCGGAATGGATCGCCGCGTCCGAACGCACCGGCCTTGACCGCATCTTCCTGGCCGCACCGACCTCCACCGACGAACGCCTCGACCTGATCGTGCGCTCCAGCACCGGGTTCGTGTACACGGTCTCCACTATGGGCATCACCGGGGAACGCGCCCAGCTGGACGCCGCCGCCCGCACCCTCGTCGCACGCCTGCGCGACCACGGCTGCCAACGCGCGTGCGTCGGCATCGGCATCTCCACCGCCGACCAGGTCGCCGGCGTGCTCGACTACGCCGACGGCGCCATCGTCGGCACCGCCCTCGTCCGCGCCCTCCGCGACGGCGGCATCGACGGCCTCACCACCACCGCCCGCGCCCTCGCCACCGGCACAGTCGCCTGACCCGACCGCCTAGACTCGACATCATGACGTTCGCCCCCACGAGTGCGCTCTCCGGCGTGCTCGCCAGCATCCCGAGCCCGTCGGTCAACGCCTTCTTCATCGGCCCGATCCCCATCCGCTACTACGCGCTGTGCATCATCGCCGGCATCGTGGTCGCGACGCTGATGACCAACCACCGGCTCAGCAAGCGCGGCGCGGAGCGGTGGGTCGTCGTCGACATCGCGGTGCCCGCGGTGGTCCTCGCGCTGATCGGCGCGCGCATCTTCCACGTCCTGACGCACTGGTCGTTCTACGTCGGACCGGGCAAGAACACGTGGAACCCGTTCGAGCCGGGTTCGGTGTGGGCGATCTGGGAGGGCGGCATCGCCATCTTCGGCGCGCTCCTCGGCGGGGCGCTCGGCGCGTGGCTCGGCTGCCGCTGGCGCGGCATCCGCTTCTGGGTGTTCGCGGACGCCCTCGCACCGGGGCTCATCATCGCGCAGGCGATGGGGCGACTGGGCAACTACTTCAACAACGAGCTGTTCGGCCTGCCGACGAACCTGCCGTGGGGACTGCAGATCGCGTCCACCAACCAGGCGTTCCCCGCCGGTCTCGCCCCGGGGACGCTCTTCCACCCGACCTTCCTCTACGAGATGATCTGGAACCTGCTCGGCGCCGCCGTGCTGCTGTGGGCCGGACGCCGCTTCACCCTGCAGTGGGGGCGCCTGTTCGGCCTGTACCTCGTGTGGTACGGCGCCGGCCGGATCGTCTGGGAGTCCATCCGCATCGACCCGAGCGACGTGATCCTGGGCCTGCGCACGAACGTGTGGGCGGCGATCTGCGCCGTCGTGGTGGGTCTCGTCATCCTGATCGCGCAGAAGCGCCGTCACCCCGGCCGCGAGCGGTCCGCGTATGTCCCCGGGCGCGAGCCCGGTCGGAAAGGGACGCTAGAATCGCAGAACACCCCCGAGTACGTGGACGTGAGCGAGCCTCCGTCCGATGAGACAGAGGTGCGCGCAGCCACAAGCGCCGCCGCTCCGTGATCTGCCTCAAGTCCCACTGGGCCGATGGCGTCCCATTTGAATGATCAATATGAGGACGGTACCCATGGCACCCAGTCCCGGCGACGACACGTCGTTCTCGGCTGCGCAAGCCTCCGCCCCCGCCAAGCAGGGCATGTACAACCCGGCGTTCGAGAAGGACGCCTGCGGCTTCGCGATGGTGGCGACACTGCGCGGCAGCGCCGGCCACGACATCATCGAGCTGGCGCTGACGGCGCTGCGCAACCTCGAGCACCGCGGTGCGATCGGGTCGGATGCCGGAACCGGTGACGGCGCCGGCATCCTCACCCAGATGCCCGACGAGTTCCTGCGCGCCGTCGTGGACTTCGACCTGCCCCCGGTCGGGGAGTACGCCGCCGGCATGATCTTCCTGCCCCGCGATGACGCCGCCCGTCAGGCGCAGAAGCGGGGAGTGGAGCGCCTCGCCCGCAGCGAGAACCTCACCGTCCTCGGCTGGCGCGAGGTGCCCACCGACGACGACCACCTCGGCAAGCTCGCGCACGACGCCCGCCCCGCGTTCGAGCAGCTGTTCGTCTGCCGTCCCGGTGAGGGGGTCGAACCCGCCCTGTCCGGCATCGCCCTGGACCGCCGGGTGTACCGCCTGCGTCTGCGGGCCCGCAACGAGCTCGATGCGTACTTCGTGTCGCTGTCCAGCCGCACGCTCGGCTACAAGGGCATGGTCACCACGCTGCAGCTGGAGCCGTTCTACCCGGATCTGCAGGACGAGCGCTTCGCCTCCGAGCTCGCGGTCGTGCATTCGCGGTACTCCACCAACACCTTCCCGTCCTGGCCCCTGGCCCAGCCGCTGCGCATGCTCGCGCACAACGGCGAGATCAACACCGTCGGGGGCAACCGCAACTGGATGCGGGCGCGCCAGTCGCAGCTGGCCAGCGACCTGCTCGGCGAGATCGAGCCACTGCTGCCGATCTGCACACCGGGCGCGAGCGACTCGGCGTCGTTCGACGAGGTGCTCGAGCTGCTGACCCTCACCGGCCGCAGCCTGCCGCACGCGATCATGATGATGGTGCCGGAGGCGTACGAGAAGCAGCTCGACATCGCACCCGATCTGCGCGCGTTCTACGAGTACCACTCGATGCAGATGGAGCCGTGGGACGGCCCCGCCGCCCTCGTCTTCACCGACGGCACCCTGGTGGGGGCTACGCTCGACCGCAACGGCCTGCGACCGGGGCGCTGGACGGAGACGACCGACGGCCTCATCGTCATCGGAAGCGAGACCGGCGTGCTCGACTTCGAGCCGTCGCGCATCAAGCGCCGCGGACGCCTGCGTCCCGGCCGCATGTTCCTCGTGGACACCGCGCAGCGGCGCATCGTCGGCGATGACGAGATCAAGCGCGACCTCGCCTCCCTGCACCCGTGGCAGGAGTGGCTGGATGCCGGCAGCGTGCGCCTGCGCAACCTGCCCGAGCGTGAGCACATCGTGCATCCGATCGCCTCGATCACGCGCCGTCAGCGCACCTTCGGGTACACCGAGGAAGACGTGCGCATCATGCTCACCCCGATGGGGCAGACCGGCGCCGAGCCGCTCGGCGCCATGGGCAGCGACAGCCCGGTCGCGGTGCTCAGCGACCGTCCGCGCCTCCTGTTCGACTACTTCACCCAGCAGTTCGCGCAGGTCACGAACCCGCCGTTGGACTCGATCCGCGAAGAGGTCGTCACGTCGCTGAGCATCGGCCTCGGCCCGGAGCGCAACCTCCTCGCCTGGGGGCCGGACCACACGCGCAACGTCACGCTCGATTTCCCGGTGATCGACAACGACGAGCTCGCGAAGATCCAGCACATCCACACGTCGCTGTCCGGCCGCTCGTCGGTGACGATCCGCGGCCTCTACCGCGTCGAGTCGGGCGCGGCCGGCATGAGGCGGCGTCTCGAGCAGATGTGCCGCGAGGTCGACCAGGCCATCGAGGACGGCGCGGAGTTCATCGTGCTCAGCGACCGCGACTCGAACAAGGACCTGGCGCCCATCCCGTCGTTGCTGATGGTCGCCGCGGTGAACCACCACCTCGTGCGCAAGCAGACCCGCATGAACTGCGGACTGATCGTCGAGGCCGGGGACGTGCGCGAGGTGCACCACGTCGCGACGCTGCTCGGCTACGGCGCCTTCGCGGTCAACCCGTACTTGGCGATGGAGACGGTGGAGTACCTGGTGCGCGCCGGCTACATCACCGACGTCACGCCCGAGAAGGCGGTCAGGAACCTCATCTACGCGCTCGGCAAGGGCGTGCTGAAGATCATGTCCAAGATGGGCATCTCGACGGTGTCGTCGTACGCGGGCGCCCAGGTGTTCGAGGCGATCGGCCTGTCCGAGGAGTTCATCGACGCGTACTTCACCGGCACCGAGTCCAAGCTCGGCGGCGTGGGCCTGGAGGTCATCGCCGCCGAGAACGCCGCCCGGCACGCCTACGCGTACCCGGAGGATGCCGCGGTCCGCGCGCACGAGCGGCTGTGGACCGGAGGCGAGTACCAGTGGCGCCGCGACGGATCGCCGCACCTGTTCAACCCGGACACGGTCTTCCGCCTGCAGCACTCCACGCGCACGCGCCGGTACGACATCTTCCGCGAGTACACGAAGCTCGTCGACGACCAGGCGGCGGAGCTGAAGACGCTGCGGGGCCTGTTCCGGCTGCGCACCGGCGTACGCCGCCCGGTGCCGATCGACGAGGTCGAGTCGGTGGCGTCGATCGTGAAGCGCTTCTCCACCGGGGCGATGAGCTACGGCTCCATCTCCCAGGAGGCGCATGAGACGCTCGCGATCGCCATGAACCGCATCGGCGGCAAGTCGAACACCGGCGAGGGCGGCGAGGACGTCGAGCGCCTCCTGGACCCGGCCCGCCGCAGCGCGATCAAGCAGGTGGCATCCGGCCGCTTCGGGGTCACCAGCCTGTACCTCACCGAGGCCGACGACCTGCAGATCAAGCTCGCGCAGGGCGCCAAGCCCGGCGAGGGCGGGCAGCTCCCGCCGACCAAGGTGTACCCGTGGGTGGCGCGCACGCGGCACGCGACCGCGGGTGTGGGGCTCATCTCCCCGCCGCCGCACCACGACATCTACTCGATCGAAGACCTCAAGCAGCTGATCTTCGACCTGAAGCGCGCCAACCCCTCCGCGCGCGTGCACGTCAAGCTCGTCAGCCAGTCCGGCATCGGGACCGTTGCGGCGGGCACGGCGAAGGCGCTGGCCGACGTCATCCTGGTGTCCGGCCACGACGGCGGCACCGGCGCGAGCCCGCTGAACTCGCTCAAGCACGCCGGCACGCCGTGGGAGCTGGGCCTCGCCGAGACCCAGCAGACGCTGATGCTCAACAGCATGCGCGACCGGGTCGTGGTGCAGGTCGACGGGCAACTGAAGACCGGCCGCGACGTCATCATCGGCGCTCTGCTCGGAGCCGAGGAGTTCGGCTTCGCCACCGCGCCCCTGGTGGTGTCGGGCTGCATCATGATGCGCGTCTGCCACCTCGATACGTGCCCCGTCGGCGTCGCCACGCAGAACCCGCTGCTGCGGCAGCGCTTCACCGGCAAGCCCGAGTTCGTCGTGAACTTCATGGAGTTCATCGCGGAAGAGGTGCGCGAGTACCTCGCCGAGCTCGGGTTCCGCAGCCTCGACGACGCCGTGGGCCACTACGAGTTGCTCGACACCTTGGACGCCGTCGCGCACTGGAAGGCTAAGGGCCTCGACCTGACGCCGATCCTGGAGGGCCCGCAGTTCTCCGACGACGAGCCCCGCCGCAACCTGCGCCCGCAGCAGCACGAGCTGGACAAGCACTTCGACGTGCAGCTCATCGAGCGCGCGCAGGACGTGATCCAGACCGGCGGCCACGTGCGCATCGCCCTGCCGATCCGCAACACGGAGCGCGCGGTCGGCACCATGCTCGGCCACCACGTCACCAAGGCACGCGGCGAGAACGGGCTGCCGACAGGCTCCATCGAGATCGACCTCACCGGCTCGGCGGGCCAGTCGTTCGGTGCGTTCCTGCCGGCCGGCATCACGCTGCGCCTCGAGGGCGACTCGAACGACTACGTCGGCAAGGGCCTCTCCGGCGGCAGCATCTCGATCCGGCCGTCGCGGGATGCCACGTTCGCGGCATCCGAGAACGTCATCGCCGGCAACGTCATCGGCTACGGCGCCACCCAGGGGACCCTCTTCCTCTCGGGCGTCGTGGGGGAGCGGTTCCTGGTGCGCAACTCCGGCGCGACCGCCGTCGTCGAGGGCGTCGGCGACCACGCCCTCGAGTACATGACCGGCGGCCTGGCCGTGATCCTCGGTGAGACCGGCCGCAACCTCGGCGCCGGCATGTCCGGCGGCACGGCGTACGTGTACCGCCTCGACCAGGAGCGCGTGAACCGGGAGGGCCTGGCTTCCGGCGAGCTGCAGCTCGGCGCGCTCGGCGCGTCCGACGCGGAGATCCTGCGCGACCTGCTCTCCCGGCATGTGGAGGAGACCGGGTCGGAGCTGGCGGCATCCCTGCTCGCCGACTTCGACGTCGCCGTGGACGATTTCGTGCGGGTGCTCCCTCGCGACTACGCCGCCGTGCTGGAGACCCGGCAGACGGCGCTCGAACAAGGACTGGACCCTGACGGCGACGTCGTCTGGAGCCGCATTCTGGAGGTGACGGGTGGCTGACCCGAAGGGCTTTCTGAAGGTGACCGAGCGCGAGCTTCCCGCTCGGCGCCCCGTCCCGGTGCGCATCCTCGACTGGAAGGAGGTGTACGAGCCGGGCGATTCGGCCGTGCTCCGCCGGCAGGCGAGCCGCTGCATGGACTGCGGCATCCCGTTCTGCCACCAGGGATGCCCCCTCGGCAACCTGATCCCGGAGTGGAACGACCTCACGTGGCGCGGCGAGGGCCGCTCCGCGAGCGAGCGCCTGCACGCCACGAACAACTTCCCGGAGTTCACCGGACGGCTGTGCCCGGCTCCGTGCGAGAGCTCCTGTGTGCTCGGGATCAACCAGCCCGCGGTCACGATCAAGCAGATCGAGGTGTCGATCGCCGAGGAGGCGTTCGGGAACGGGTGGATCGAGCCCGAGCCGCCCGGGCGGCTGACCGGCAAGACGGTCGCCGTGGTCGGGTCGGGGCCCGCCGGCCTCGCCGCGGCCCAGCAGCTGACGCGCGCCGGACACACCGTCGCGGTGTTCGAGCGCGACGACCGCATCGGCGGCCTGCTGCGCTACGGCATCCCCGACTTCAAGATGGAGAAGCGCCACATCGACGCCCGCCTTCGTCAGATGCAGGACGAGGGCACCCGCTTCCGGGCCGGCGTCGAGATCGGCACCGACATCTCGTGGAGCGACCTTCGGGCCCGTTACGACGCAGTGATCGTCGCGACCGGCGCCACCGTGCCGCGCGACCTCGCGATCCCGGGTCGCGACCTCGACGGCGTGCACTTCGCCATGGAATACCTCGTCGAGTCCAACCGGGCCACGGCGGGCACCCACGTGCCCAACCAGATCACCGCGCAGGGCAAGCACGTCATCGTCATCGGCGGCGGCGACACGGGAGCCGACTGCATCGGCACCGCGCACCGGCAGGGCGCGCTGAGCGTCACCAACCTGGCGATCGGCCGGCAGCCGTCGGCGGAGCGTCCCGCGCACCAGCCCTGGCCGATGATGCCGACCGTCTTCGAGGTGCAGTCCGCGCACGAGGAGGGCGGTGAGCGCACCTACCTCGCGTCCACGGTCGAGTTCCTCGCGAACGACGCCGGTGAGGTGCGCGCGCTGCGCGTCGCCGAGACCGAGTTCGTCGACGGACGGCGTGTGCCCAAGAGCGGCACCGAACGGGAGATCCCGGCGGACCTCGTGCTGATCGCGATGGGCTTCACCGGCCCCGAGCGCACCACGCTCGACGGCCAGCTGGGCTCGGTCTTCACCGAGCGGGGCAATGTGCAGCGGGAGGCCGACTACCAGTCGACCACCCCCGGCGTGTTCGTCGCGGGCGACGCCGGTCGCGGGCAGTCGCTCATCGTGTGGGCCATCGCCGAGGGCCGGTCCGCGGCCGCGGCGGTCGACCGCTATCTGATGGGCGAGACGTCCCTGCCGGCGCCGGTCGCGCCCACCGATGTCGCCATCGGATTGCAGCCTGCGTAGGCTGAACCCGGCTCTTTGCCTGCCCTTCTGAACCAACCCCCTGGAGCACCCCGGATGAGACGCGCGAAAATCGTCGCAACCCTCGGCCCCGCAACCGACACCTACGAGATGGTCCGCGCGATCATCGACGCCGGTGTCGATGTGACCCGTTTCAACCTCAGCCACGGCGACTACGCCGTGCATGAGAACAACTTCCAGAACGTCCGCAAAGCGGCCGCCGAGGCCGGTAAGCCGGTCGCGATCCTCGTCGACCTGCAGGGGCCGAAGATCCGGCTCGGCAAGTTCGCCGACGGCCCGCACGAGCTCGCCGCCGGCGACATCTTCAAGATCACGATCGAGGACATCCCCGGCACCAAGGAGATCTGCTCGACGACGTTCAAGGGCCTGCCCGAGGACGTCCGGCCCGGCGACTTCCTGCTCATCGACGACGGCAAGGTGCGCGTCAAGGTCATCGACTCCGACGACACCGTCGTGACCACCGAGGTCATCGTCGGCGGCCCGGTCTCGAACAACAAGGGCATCAACCTGCCCGGCGTCGCGGTCAACGTGCCGGCGCTCAGCGACAAGGACGAGCAGGACCTGCGCTGGGCGCTCGGCGCCGGCGCCGACATCATCGCGCTCTCGTTCGTTCGCGACGCCAAGGACGTGCAGCGCGTGCACGTGATCATGGCCGAAGAGGGACGCCACGTACCGGTGATCGCCAAGATCGAGAAGCCGCAGGCCGTCGACAACCTCGAGGACATCATCGATGCGTTCGACGGCATCATGGTCGCCCGCGGCGACCTCGGCGTCGAACTGCCGCTCGAGGCCGTGCCGATCGTGCAGAAGCGCGCCGTGGAGCTGTGCCGCCGCATGGCCAAGCCCGTCATCGTCGCGACCCAGATGCTGGAGTCGATGATCGAGAACCCGGTGCCGACGCGCGCCGAGACGAGCGACGTGGCCAACGCGGTGCTCGACGGCGCGGACGCCGTGATGCTCTCCGGCGAGACCAGCGTCGGCAAGTATCCGGTGGTCGTGGTGGAGACGATGGCCCGCATCATCGAGTCCACCGAGGACCACGGACTGGAGCGAATCCACCCGCTCGACACGAAGCCGCGCACGCAGGGCGGCGCGATCACGCTGGCCGCGATGGAGGTCGCGGAGTTCGTCGAGGCGAAGTACCTGTGCGTGTTCACCGAGTCGGGCGACTCGGCCCGGCGCATGTCGCGCCTGCGTCCGAAGATCCCCATGATCGCGTTCTCGCCGCTCGAGGAGACCCGTCGGCGCATGGCGCTGACGTGGGGCATCCACTCGACCTTCGCCGAGCACGTGCCGCACACCGACCGCATGTTCATCCAGGTGGACGACTACCTGATCTCGCACGCGCTCGCCAACGTGGGCGACCGCGTCGTCGTGATCTCGGGCTCGCCTCCCGGGATCATCGGATCGACCAACGACGTGCGCATCCACCGGGTGGGCGACGCGGTGCACGGCGCCGCCCCCATCTACCGCGCCGACTCCTAGGTCGAGACTCCCTCCAGAACGGGGATGCCGCACTGCGCGGCATCCCC
>DATMTQ010000224.1:0-23996 GCA_035564095.1 Microbacterium sp.
GTCTTCGCGGCGATCGGACTCGTGCTCGTCGCCGTCGCGGCGGCGGTGCTGCACTACGGATACGGTCTCGGCCCGCCCGGGCCGGTCTTCTTCGTGCTCGTGTACGGGCTCGGCACGCGCGTGACCGCGGTCGTCGACGGGCACCGCGTCGTGGACCCGGTCGTGTTCGTCGGGGCGGTCGCCGTCGGTGCGGCCATCGCCTACGCGATCGTGGTGGTCGCGTTCCTGATCACGCGCGCGCGGCAGGACGGCGCCGCGGCGCCGCGGCAGCGGATGCCGCGCCGGCCGGTACTCGACCGCGACGCGCGCGCCCTGCTGGTGCGGGTGGCGATCGTCGCGGTCGCCGGAACCGCGGTCAGCATGCTCGTCGTCGACCCAGCCCGGGCATACTGGACGGTGGGCGCGGGTCTGGCGGTCATCGGCGTCAACGCGGGCCGCCGCATCGCGTTCATCCGCGGCAGCCAGCGGCTCGTCGGCACCCTGGGGGGTGCGGCGCTGTTCGCGGCGATCGCGTTCGTGCCCATTCCGGCGTGGCTGCTGCCGTTCGTGCTTGGGGCGCTGCAGTTCGCGATCGAGATCTTCGTGGTGCGCAACTACGCGCTCGCCCTCGTCTTCATCACCCCGCTCGTCCTGACGATCATCTCCACGGCGGCCGCTGCGAGCGGTGCGGTCACGGGCGGCCTCATCGTGGAACGGGTCGTCGACACCCTGGTGGGAGCCGTGCTCGGCACCGCCTCCGGCATCGTGCACCCGCGCCGCGACGCGGTGGGATAGCGCTTTCCCGTTTTCGGCTCTAAAGTGGACGCATCCCCGACGGATGCGGAGATCCCCATGAGACCCGACCTCGAAGACGACCGGCTCGTCGTCCGCCACGACGGCATCGGCGTGCTCGAGTACGTGTTCCGACCGACGCAGCCGCAGCTCGAATCCCCGCGGCCCTACGCTCTGCTGCGCACCGTCGGCGGCGAGTCGGTGACCGGCTTCCGGCCCGACGACCACGTCTGGCACAAGGGCCTGTCGCTCGCGCTGCCGAACGTCGGCCCGCACAACTTCTGGGGCGGGCCGACCTATGTGGCGGGCGAGGGGTACGTGCAACTGCCGAACAACGGGGCGCAGGTGCACCGCGGGTTCGCCGCGCCTGCGGCATCCACTGCCGGGGATGCCGTACGCATCGACGAAGACCTCGAGTGGATCAGCGAGGCCGGCGCTCCCGTGCTCACCGAGCGCCGAACGCTGACGGCGCGCCCGGTCACGGACGACGCGTGGGCGCTGACCTGGCGCAGCGTGCTGCGGAACTCGTCGCCCGGGCCGCTCGCGTTCGGCTCGCCGACCTCGAACGGCCGTCCCGACGCCGGCTACGCCGGAATCTTCTGGCGTGGGCCGGCCGCGTACACGGGCGGGGACATCATCGGCCCGCAGGGGGATGCCGGCGACGCCGCCCGCGGACTGCCCTCGCCGTGGCTCGCCTTCGTCTCCCCGGACCGCACCGCGGGCGTGCTGATGCTCGACGCCGGCGAGTCGCCCGGTCCGTGGTTCGCCCGCAGCGCCGAGTACGCGGGGCTGTGCCCGGCCCCCTTCTTCTTCGACGAGACCGTGGTCGATGCGGGGGAGAGGCTCGTGCTCGCGGCGGCGCTCGTCATCGGCACGGCGGACGTCGCGGCGCACGCGCCCGAGACCGGAGCCGCGCTCGTCGCCGAGCTGCGCGCGTCCGGCGATCCCGCGTCCGCTGGGGCGCCCGAGAACGGAGACCGATCATGACCGAGACCCTCGCCTGCGCCATCGTCGGCACCGGGGACGTGGCCCGCCTGCATGCCGAGGCGGTGCGGGCGCATCCGCACGCCCGTCTGGCGGCGGTGACCAACCAGACCCGCTCGAAGGCCGAGGCGTTCGCCGAGCGCTGGGGGCATCCCGCCGTGTACGACACGCTCGACGAGCTGCTCGCCGCGGAGCATCCCGACGTCGTCATCATCTGCACCCCGCCGGGGGTGCACCGCGCGCAGACGCTCGCATCCTTCGCGGCAGGCGCGCACGTGCTGCTCGAGAAGCCGGCGGCGCTGTCGCTCGGCGAACTGGACGACATGCGGGCGGCCGCGACCGCGGCGAACCGAGAACTGGCGATCGTCTTCCAGCAGCGCACGGGGACCGCAGCCGCCCATGTGCGCGGGCTGCTGCAGTCCGGCGCGCTCGGGCGCCCGCTGCTGGCCCAGTGCCAGACGCTGTGGTACCGCGATGCGGACTACTTCGCGGTGCCGTGGCGCGGCACGTGGCAGAGCGAGGGCGGCGGAACGACGCTGGGCCACGGCATCCACCAGATCGACCTGCTGGCCTATCTGCTCGGGGACTGGACGGCGGTGCGCGCGCAACTCTGGCGCCTCGACCGAGACACGCAGACCGAGGACGCCTCGACCGCCACCGTCGTGTTCGAGGGCGGCGTGGTGGCCCAAGTGGTCTCGAGCGCGGTGTCCCCCCGGCAGGCGAGCGCACTGCGCATCGACACGCAGCGGGCGACGGTGACGCTCGATCACCTGTACGGGCACGGCCACTCCCACTGGCGCATCACGCCGGCACCGGGCGTCCCCGATGAGGAGGTCGCGGCGTGGGCGCTTCCCGAGCGCGAGGAGGCGAGCGGGCACGCCGTGCTCGTCCGGGACGTGCTGGACGCGCTCGTCGCGCACGCGCCGCTGCCGTCCACGGCGGCGGATCCGCTGCGCTCGTTCGAGCTCGTCACGGCGATGTACGCCTCCGCGCGAGCCGACGGGACGACGGTGGTGCCGGCCGATCTCGCCGATGCGGCGCTGCGTCGCCGGGGCTTCGAAGCCCCGGTCGCCGACCTGCGCAGATAAATCCCGAGCCGCCCTATTGACACGATTCAATCCGCGGCGCATAATCATCTGGAAAGCGCTTTCCGATCCGCGGAGGCGCAGTCGACGAAGACGAGGAGAGTGCGATGCGCAAAGAGGATGCATCGAACCGCACGACGCCCGGTACCCCGGACGCCGGCACCATGTCCAAGCGGGCGGCCGCCAGCGGCTTCTTCGGAAGCGTGCTCGAGTACTACGACTTCTCGGTGTACGCCTCGGCCGCCACCATCGTGTTCCCCCAGGTGTTCTTCCCGAGCACCAACCCGACCGTCGCGCTCGTCGCCTCGCTCGCGACGTACGGCGTCGGCTACGTCGCCCGGCCGATCGGCGCGTTCGTGCTCGGCAGCTTCGGCGACCGCCTGGGCCGCAAGCGCGTGCTGGTCTTCGCGCTGATGCTCATGGGCATCTCGACCTTCCTCGTGGGGGTGCTGCCCACCTACGCGCAGGTCGGCGTGCTCGCCCCCGCGCTGCTGGTGGTGCTCCGCCTCATCCAGGGCTTCGCCGTCTCGGGCGAGCTCGGCGGCGCGAGCGCGATGATCGCCGAGCACGCGCCCAACGGCCGGCGCGGTTTCTACACGAGCTTCTCCCTGCAGGGCACGCAGGCCGGCAGCATCCTGGCATCGGCGATCTTCATCCCGCTCGCCGCCGCGCTTCCCGCACCCGTCTTCGAGTCGTGGGGCTGGCGCGTGCCGTTCCTGCTCAGCGCCGTCGTCGTGATCGGCGCGCTCATCGTGCGCAGCCGCGTCGCGGAGACCCCGGCTTTCCTCGCCGAGGCCGCGCGCTCGGAGGCGCCCAAGGTCGCCGCGGTCGAGGTGTTCCGGCTCAGCGCCGGCACCGTGCTGCGCGCCGTGCTGATGGGGCTCGCGAACGTGCTCGGCACCACCGGCATCGTGTTCGCCACCGCCTACGCCACCCAGCCCGCCTACGGCGTGTCGATGGACAAGGCCACGTTCCTGTGGATCCCGGTGACCGCGAACATCGTCGCCGTCATCCTCATCCCCTTCTTCGGCCGCCTCTCCGACCGGATCGGCCGCAAGCCCATGATGGTCTGGGGCCCGATCGCGGGCGGCGTGCTGTCGTTCGGCTACCTGCTGGCGATCAAGGCGGGCAACCTGCCGCTCACGTTCCTGCTCGCCATCCTCATGGTCGGCGTGCTGTTCCAGCTGTGGAACGCCACCTTCGCGTCGTTCTTCCAGGAGCTGTTCCCGACCCGGGTCCGGGTGACCGGGTTCGCGGTCTCGCAGAACATCGCCCTGTTGCTGACCGCCTTCCTGCCGAGCCTGTTCGCGCTCGCGGCCCCTCCCGGATCCACCACGGTTCCTTTCGTCATCGGCGGACTGACGCTGCTCATCAGCCTGATCTCGGCGGTCGCCGCCTGGACCGCACCCGAGACCGTCCGCCGCGACATCACGGCCGACGCGCTGGGCTCCGCCACCACCGCACCCGCGAACTGACCTCACCCCGACAAGGAGCACGCTCATGTCCGACACGACATCCACGGCGCCGGCCGTCCGCGAGATCGGCATCATCATGAACGGCGCCTCCGGGCGCATGGGCTACCGGCAGCACCTGGTGCGCTCGATCCTCGCGATCCGCGACCAGGGTGGCATCGAGCTGCCGGACGGCTCGCGCCTGACGGTCCGCCCGCTGCTCGTGGGACGCAGCGCGGCGAAGCTCGCCGAGCTCGCCGCACGGCACGGCATCGCGGACTGGACGACCGATCTGGATGCCGCGCTCGCCGACCCGCAGTGGGACATCTACGCCGACTTCCTCGTCACGAAGGCGCGGGCCACGGCGATCCGCAAGGCGATCGCGGCGGGCAAGACGATCTACACCGAGAAGCCCACGGCGGAGAGCGTCGCGGAGGCGCTGGAGCTCGCGCGCCTCGCCCAGGCTGCCGGGGTGAAGACCGGCGTGGTGCACGACAAGCTGTACCTGCCCGGCCTTCAGAAGCTGCGCCGGCTCATCGACTCGGGCTTCTTCGGGCGCATCCTGTCGGTGCGCGGCGAGTTCGGGTACTGGGTGTTCGAGGGGGACTGGCAGCCCGCCCAGCGCCCGAGCTGGAATTACCGCGCCGAGGACGGCGGCGGCATCATCTCGGACATGTTCCCGCACTGGAACTACGTGCTGGAGAACCTGTTCGGTGAGGTGCAGAGCGTGTACGCGCAAGCAGCGGTGCACGTCGCCGACCGCTGGGACGAGAACGACGAGCACTACACCGCGACGGCGGAGGATGCCGCATACGGCATCTTCGAGCTCGCCGGCGGCGTCATCGCCGAGATCAACTCGAGCTGGACGGTGCGGGTCAACCGTGACGAGCTGGTCGAGTTCCAGGTCGACGGCACGCACGGCTCGGCCGTGGTCGGGCTGTTCGGTGCGAAGATCCAGCACCGCAACGCCACGCCGAAGCCTGTGTGGAACCCGGACCTCGCCGACGAGCACGACTACGACGCGGACTGGGCCGAGGTGCCGGTGAACGACGTGTTCCAGAACGGGTTCAAGCAGCAGTGGGAGGAGTTCCTCGTGTCGTTCGCGACCGGGACCGCGTACCCGTTCGACCTGCTCGCGGGGGCCCGCGGAGTGCAGCTGGCCGAGGCCGGGCTGCAGTCCAGCCGCGAGGGCCGCAAGATCGCGCTGCCGGCGCTGGGCCTGGAGTGACAGCCGTGTCCGTGCTCACCCTGCTGGATGCCGACGGGACGACGCGCACCGCCCGGCTTTGCGAACCGGTGGCATCCGCCCGCCCCACCGCGCCGCTGCGCAGCCGGGTCGCGTACGCCGCAGCGCACGTCGTGCCGAAGGTGCACGCCGACAATGTCCCCGGCGCCCCGGCGGACATCGACTGGGACGCCACGCTCGGGTTCCGCCGCCACGTCTACTCGTGGGGTCTCGGCGTCGCCGACGCCATGGACACCGCGCAGCGGAACATGGGTCTGGATGCGGCCGCCACCCGCGAGCTGATCGCGCGGTCCGCCCAGGTGGCCCGCGAGGAGGGCGGCTCGGTGGTGGTCGGGGTCAACACCGACCACGTCGACGAGCCCGTGGTCCCGCTCGACCGCGTGGTCGACGCGTACCGCGAGCAGCTCGCGTTCACCGAGGAGCAGGGCGCCGGCCCGGTGCTGATGGCCTCCCGGCACCTCGCCCGCGCGGCGCAGAGCGCCGACGACTACCGGCGGGTCTACCGCGACGTGCTGAGGTCCGCGACCGCGCCCGTGGTGCTGCACTGGCTCGGCACCGCGTTCGACCCGGAGCTGCGCGGCTACTTCGGCTCCAGCGACTGGCGCGCGGCATCCGACGTGCTGCTGGAGATCATCGCCGAGAACGTCGACCGGATCGCCGGCGTGAAGATGAGCCTGCTGGATGCCGCCTCCGAGGTGTCGGTGCGCGAGCGCCTGCCCGAAGGCGTGCGCATGTTCACGGGCGACGACTTCAACTACGTCGGTCTCATCGGCGGGGGCGAGCGGGGTCATTCGGATGCGCTCCTGGGCGCGTTCGCCGCGATCACCCCGGTGGCGTCGGCGGCCATCCAGGCGCTCGACGCCGGCGAGGCCGACGAATACCTGCGGATCCTCGGCCCGACCGAGGCGCTCAGCCGCCAGGTGTTCGCGGCGCCCACGTTCTACTACAAGACCGGCGTCGCGTTCCTGTCGTGGCTGAACGGGCACCAGGCCGCGTTCCAGATGGTCGGCGGCCTGCACTCCGCACGCAGCCTGCCGCACCTGTCGCGCATCGTCGAACTGGCGAACGCGGCCGGGGCGCTGGAGCATCCCGAACTCGCCGCTGCGCGCTGGCGTTCCCTCCTCACCCTGAACGGAGTCGACGCATGACCACTCCCGACCCGCGCCTGTCGATCAACCAGGCGACCCTCAAGCACGCGAGCCTCGCCCAGGCGCTGCGGGACACGGCAGATGCCGGCATCCGATCCATCGGCCTCTGGCGCGAGCCGGTCGCCGACGTCGGCCTGGACACCGCGGCGCGCCTGCTCGCCGACTCGGGCCTGCGCTTGTCCACGTACTGCCGGGGCGGCTTCTTCACCCTCCCCGAGGGACCGGAGCGCCGCGCCGCCCTCGACGACAACCGGCGCGCCATCGACGAGACGGCCACCCTCGCCGCGGCGGGCGCGGCCGGCTCCGAGGCCGTGCTGGTGCTCGTCGCCGGCGGCATCCCGGACGGCTCCCGCGATCTCGCCGGCGCCCGGTCGCGCGTGCACGACGCGCTCGCCGAACTGGCTCCGGATGCCGCGGCCGCCGGCGTCACGCTCGCGATCGAGCCGCTGCATCCCATGTACGTGTCGGACCGCGCCGTCGTCTCGACGCTCGGCCAGGCCTTGGATCTCGCGGCCGGCTTCGACCCCGCCGTCGTCGGCGTGACGATCGACACGTTCCACGTCTGGTGGGACCCGGACGTGCTCGCCCAGATCGCCCGCGCCGGCCGGGAGGGCCGCATCGCGACCTACCAGGTGTGCGACTGGAAGACGCCGCTGCCCGCCGACGTGCTGCTGGCCCGGCACTACCCGGGGGAGGGCGTCATCGACTTCGGCGCCCTCACCCGGGCCGTGCTCGCGACCGGCTACGACCGCGACATCGAGGTGGAGATCTTCAACGCAGAGGTGTGGGCGGATGCCCCGGATGCCGTCGCCCGGCGCACCGCCGAGACCTTCGGTTCGGCGATCTCCCCGCATCTGGGCGTGACCGTAGACTCACGGTGATGTCGACCGAGAGCACGACCGCCCCGACGCTGCAGGACATCGCCCGCGAGGCGGGGGTGTCGCTGGCGACGGCGTCGCGCGTGCTCAACGGATCGACGCGCACGGTCGCGGAGTCGTATCGCGAGCGCGTGGAGGCCGCCGCGGCGCGACTCGGCTACACCGCGAACCTGTCGGCGCAGGCGACCGCGCGCGGCACGAGCGCCGTGATCGCGCTGTTCGTCGCGGACATCGCCGACCCCTATTTCGCACAGGTGGCAGCAGGCGTCGCGCGGGGGGCGGACGAGGCGGGGCTGCTGGTCACGATCTCGACGACCGGTCGCGATCCGGAGCGGGAGACCCGGCTGGTGCGCGCGGTACGGGGCCAGCGTCCGCGCGGCATCATCCTCGCGGCATCCCGCGCCGACCGTCCCGGCACCGACCTGCTGCGTGCCGAGCTCGCCGCCGTGGCGCGCCTCGGCAGCCGGGTCGTCGCCCTCGGTCCGGGCGCCGACGACGACGTGCGATCGGTCGTGATCGACAACCGAGGAGGCGCCCGGGCGCTCGCCGGTGCGCTCGCGCAACGCGGGTACCGCACCGCGATCGTGCTCGCCGCGGCCGAGGGCGTGCGCACCTCCGACGACCGTCTGGCCGGATTCACCGAGGGATTCGTGGCCGGCGGAGGACGCATCGAGCGGATCCTCCGCGGGGACTTCAGCCGGGACTCGGGCCGACAGCTCGCCGACGTCGCCCTGGCGGCCGGCATCGCACCGGGGACGCTGGTGTTCGGGATCAGCGATGTCGTCGCGATCGGCGCGCTCACCGCGCTGCGGTCGGCCGGACGCGAGATCGGCACGGACCTCGCCCTCGCGGGCTTCGACGACATCCCGACCTCCCGCGACGTCACGCCCGGGCTCACCACGGTGCGCGTCCCCCTCGAAGAGGTGGGCTACCGCGCGCTGCGCGCCGCGATCGACGAGGAATGGGCGGCGGGGGAGGATCTCGGCCTCGAGGTCGTCCTGCGCGAGAGCACGCCGGAACGTCGCTGAGCGATCAGAGCTCCGGGTCGTACTGGAACGCACGCACCTCCTGCGCGCACCGGCAGGCGGCCGCGATCTTCGCCGCCCATTTCAGGGCCTCTTCGCGCGAGGACACGTCGATGACCATCATCCCGCCGTCGAGCTCCGCGGTCTGCGGGTAGGTGGTGTCGGTGACGGTGCCGTCCGCGGCGACCTGCACGGGGTCGACGTCCTCGTCGATGCCGCCGGTGAAGACGTAGATCCCGGCAGCCTGGATCTCTCTCACCACCGCGTGCGCGGCGGATGCCACCGCCGGGAGTTCGGCGGGTGAGACGTCCATCGCGGCGCTGGGGAACGAGATCAGGTAACGGGTCATCGCGGCTCCCTTGCTTCGGCGGCCCGATCGGCCGGCACGCTGGGGAGCCTACGCCGAGGGCGGGCGGGACGCGATGGCGGATGCCGGCGAGCGGTCCTCACGTGCGCGCTAAGCTGGCGCGGCCGGCATCGTCACCGCTGCACTGCCGCGCCTGGAGGTCACCGCCCCGATGAAAGCCCTGCTCAAAGCCGCGCCCGGCGCGGGATTCGAATGGACCGACCGGCCCGAGCCGGTGGCGGGGCCCGGCGACGTGAAGATCCGCGTGCTGCGCACCGGCATCTGCGGCACCGACCTGCACATCCTCGGGTGGGACGACTGGGCGGCATCCACGATCCGCACCCCGCTCGTCCCCGGCCACGAGTTCTGCGGCGAGGTCGTCGAGGTGGGCGAGCTCGTGCACGACATCGCCGTGGGCGACCTCGTCTCGGGCGAGGGGCACATCGTGTGCGGCATGTGCCGCAACTGCCGCGCCGGCCGCCGGCAGATGTGCATCCGCACCATCGGGGTGGGCCTGCACCGCGACGGAGCGTTCGCGGAGTACATCGTGATCCCGGGCGAGAACGTCTGGGTGCACCACACCCCGATCGACCCGGACCTCGCCGCGATCTTCGACCCGCTCGGCAACGCCGTGCACACAGCCCTCGCCTTCTCGGTGGTCGGCGAGGACGTGCTCGTCACCGGCTGCGGCCCCATCGGTCTCATGACGATCGCCGTGGCCCGGCATGCCGGTGCCCGGTTCATCGTCGCGACCGACGTGAGCCCCGCCCGCCTGGAGCTCGCCACGGGGATGGGGGCGGATGCCGTCGTCGACGTCACCCGCGAGTCGATCGCCGACGTGCAGCACGTGCTCGGCATGCGCGAGGGCTTCGACGTCGGCCTGGAGATGAGCGGCGCGCCGTCCGCTCTGCCGTCGATGATCGAGAACATGACCCACGGCGGCCGGATCGCGCTCCTGGGCCTGCCCAGCGACCCGTTCGCGATCGACTGGAGCAAGGTCGTCACGCACATGCTGACGCTCAAGGGCATCTACGGACGCGAGATGTTCGAGACGTGGAACTCGATGAGCGCCATGATTCAGACGAGCCCCACGCTGCGCGATCGCATCGCGTCGACGATCTCGGACCGCTACCCGGCGCGGGAGTGGCAGGCCGCGTTCGCGGCCGCGAAGTCGGGCGGCGTCGGCAAGGTCATCCTGGACTGGACCCGGGTCTGAGGCGCGGGGCAGAGGGGCCGAGGAGGAGCACATGTACGCAACGATGCGCGCGCAGCTGCGCGACGAGCTCGACGCGATCGAACGGGCCGGACTGACCAAGCGGGAGCGCGGCATCGGGGGCCCCCAGGCCACCGAGGTGGCGGTCGGCTCGGGAGATGCCCTGAACTTCTGCGCCAACAACTACCTGGGTCTCGCGGACGACCCCCGCATCGTCGCGGCCGCCCACGTGGGGCTGGATGCCTGGGGCTACGGCATGGCGAGCGTGCGGTTCATCTGCGGCACGCAGGAGCAGCACCTGGAGCTGGAACGGAAGCTCGCCGGATTCCTCGGCTACGACGACGCGATCCTGTTCTCGTCCTGCTTCGACGCAAACGGGGGCGTGTTCGAGGCGCTGTTCGGCGCAGACGACGCGATCATCTCGGACGAACTGAACCACGCCTCGATCATCGACGGCATCCGGCTCTCCAAGGCCCGCCGCCTGCGCTACCGCAACCGCGACATGGCCGACCTCGAGCAGCAGCTGCAGTCCGCCGCCGACGCCCGGCGCCGCGTGATCGTCACCGACGGCGTGTTCTCGATGGACGGCTACTTCGCGCCGCTGCGCGAGATCTGCGATCTCGCCGAGCGCTACGACGCGCTCGTGTTCGTGGACGACTCCCACGCGGTCGGGTTCGTCGGCGCGGACGGCCGCGGCACTCCGGAGCGCTGCGGCGTCGAGGGACGCGTCGACATCACCACCGGCACGTTCGGCAAGGCGCTGGGCGGGGCATCCGGCGGATACGTCGCCGCCCACCGCGAGATCGTCGACCTGCTGCGTCAGCGCGCCCGGCCGTACCTGTTCTCGAATTCCCTCGCCCCGGCGATCGTCAGCGCCACGATGACCGCCCTCGATCTCGTCGCGCAGTCCGGCGAACTGCGCGAGCGTCTCGAGCACAACGCGTCCGCGTTCCGTGCGGCCATGACGGACGCCGGCTTCGACCTGCTGCCCGGCGAGCATCCGATCGTCCCGGTGATGTTCGGCGACGAGGTGCTCACCGTGCGCATCGCCGATGGTCTGCGCGAGCGCGGCGTGTTCGTGACGCCGTTCTCGTACCCGGTGGTGCCGAAGGGGCGCGCCCGCATCCGCGTGCAGCTGTCCGCCGGACACACCGACGAGCAGATCGCGCGGTGCGTGGCGGCGTTCGCCGCGGCCCGCGACGCGGCGACGGCCGACGGCGCCCCGGAATAGCAGCCCCCGCGCGCGGGGTTTCCCTGTTCATGACGCTCACGACGGATGCCCAGGTCGCTGTCCGCTCGGCCGCCGTCCCGCCGGCGCCGGGCGATCGCGGCGCCGTCGAAGCGCTGCTGGCCGCGGTCGAAGTGCGGGTACGGCGGCAGGTGCGCCTCTCCGTGGCGCCGGGCGAGGTGCTCGAGCTCTACCGCGACGTTCTCTCGCTCGTCTACGTGATCGACGGAGCCGCCGACGTCCGGGGCGACGGCGCGGGAGCACGACTGAGCGCCGGCGACGCGCTGCTGGTCTCCGGCCGCCTGCCGGTGGCGCTGCGGGCGAACGGGCCGGTCCGGATGCTGGTGTCCACCCTCGCCCTCGCGGATCGGGCGGCCCACATCGCCGAGGTGCTGCCCGACACGGCGATCGTGCGGGACTTCGACCGGCACGAGCCGGCGGCTGCGACGCTGGCCGCCCAGCTCGGCGCCGACCTCGAGAGCGCCGATGCGCCGTCCACGCAGACCGGTGACTCGGTCATCTGCCGGATGATGGCCACCACGGTGCTGGTCTCGGTGATCCGGGCCTGGGCCGCGCACGGCTGCGCCCCCGTGGGCTGGCCGTCCCGCTCGAACGACCCGTATCTCGACCGGGTGGTCGAGGCGATCCACGCCGCTCCGGGCCGGGACTGGAGCGTCGCCGGCCTGGCCAGTGTCGGAGCGATGTCGCGCACGGTGTTCGCCGAGCGCTTCCGCACCGCGTTCGGGGCGTCGCCGGCGAGCTATGTCACCCAGGTGCGCATCCGCACCGCCCAGGACCTGCTTTCCCGCGGATGCGGCGTCAGCGAGGTGTCCCGCGCGCTCGGCTACGGCTCGGACGAGGGGTTCAGTCGTGCGTTCCGCCGCCGCACCGGGCAGACGCCGTCGGCCTGGCGCGCCGCCCACGCCGTCTGATCCGGTTGCGGGACGCTCAGGGCGCGGGGCGGCTCCCCGCCGCCTTCGCGCCGATGCGCCCGGCGAGGCCGAACAGCACCGCGCCGACGACGAGCGCGATCGCGCCGAGCACGTACACCTGAGCGATGCCCAGGCCGTCGACGAGGATGCCGCCGAGCCCGGCGGCGGTCATGATCGCCGCCTGGAACCCCATCACGACGAGACTCCCGCCCGCCTCGAGGCGGTCCGGCATCCGATGCCCGATCCACGTGTTCACGATCAGCAGCCACGACGCGAAGAACACGCCCCACACGAACGCGACCACGGCGATCGCGCCGAGCGATCCGGATGCCGCGATCATGAGGACCACCGTCCCGGCGATCACGAGCGGGGTGACGACGGCGAGGATCCGGTAGCGGCGGTCGACGATCAGCCCGATCACGATGTTGCCGATGAATCCGCCGATGCCGAACAGGGCGAGGAGCAGGATGACCGTTCCCTCGTCGACGGGGGTGCCGGCATCCTGCACGCGCTGCAGCGCGAGCCGGATGTACGTGTACGCGAGGAAGTGCCCGAGCACGATGAGCACGTGCCCGACGATGCCGAGGCCGATGCCGGGGCGGCGGAACGTGGAGACGAGGGTGGACAGCCGAGCGGCGCCCTCGGCGGGAACGCTCGGCAGCACGACCCGCAGGGCCACGGCGAGCACGGCGGTGGCCGCCGCCGCGATGCCGAACACGCCGCGCCAGTCGACCGCCTGGCTCAGCAGCACGCCTACCGGCACGCCGGCGACGGTGGCGAGCGACGTGCCGGCCGAGGTGAACATCATCGCGCGGCCCAGGCGTTCCGGGCCGGCGATTCCCGCGGCGACGGTGACCGACATCGACCAGAAGCCCGACAGCGCCGCCCCGAGCAGCACCCGCGCGATGAGCAGCATGGGCAGGCTCGGCGCGATCGCGACGACCACGTTCGAGACCGTGGCGGCGACCGCCATCCAGACGACGAGCGACCGGCGGTCCAGGCGCGGCAGCATCAGCCCGATCGTCGGGGCGACGATGAGGCCGGCCAGCGCCGTGACCGTGACCATCTGGCCGGCCTGACCCGGCGTCACCCCGATCTCGGCCGCGATGTCGGTGAGCAGGCCGCCCGGAAGGAACTCCGCGGTGACGAGCAGGAAGCTCGTCGCCATCATCGTCAGCAGGGCGCCGTAGGCCGTGCGCTGCGGGCGGACGCCGACGACGGTCGGGACGGGTGCGGTGGTGGTCATGAATCATCCCAACAGCGAACGGGCGGACGGCCATCCGACGAGATGTCGGGGCGATCCCACCGATCGTCCGCGATCACGAGCCGGCAGGGCGGTCGCTGGAGTTCTTCGAACGCCGTCGGTCCTCGGCCGCCTCGTCGCCCTTCGCCAGCGCCACCCGGGACGGCTGCCGGGTGAAGGGGGACGGTTCCGCGCCGGGATGCCTCCGGGTCTGCACGACGAACAGCACGATGCCGAGCACGACCGCGGCGAACGACGCCCAGACGTTCACCGGGATGCCCAAGAAGCTGATGCTGGACGGGTCGATCCGGATCGACTCGAGGTAGCTGCGGCCCGCGCCGTACCAGACGAGGTACAGCGCGAGCACCTTGCCCCACTGCAGCGTGAAGCGGCGCTCGAGGTACAGCAGCACCGCGAACCCGATCAGGTTCCAGATGATCTCGTACAGGAACAGCGGCTGGAACAGCGTGCCGGCCGGCATCCCGGGCGGGAACTTCGGGTTCATGGACTCGATCTGCAGACCCCACGGCAGCGTCGTCGGCAGGCCGAACAGCTCGTGGTTGAAGTAGTTGCCGAGCCGGCCGAGCGACTGGGCGACCAGGAGCGCCGGGGCGAGGGCGTCGGCGAGACTCCAGAACCGCACGCCCGCGCGCCGGCACGCGATGAGGATGCCGACCGTCCCGCCGATCAGCGACCCGTACAGCGCGTTGCCGCCGTCCCAGATCGCGAACACGTTCCACAGGTTGTCGCCCGGCGCGAAGTAGTCGCCGACGTGGGTGAACACGTGGTAGAAACGCGCGCAGACGATGCCGAGCGGCACCGACCACAGGGCGATGTCCACGGCGAACCCCGGCTCGATGCCGCGTCTTTTCAGACGACTGCCGAGGATCAGCACCGCCGCCACGATGCCCGCGATGATGCACAGTGCGTAGGTGTGGATCGTCAGTGGGCCGATCTGGAACTGCGCCCACTGCGGAGGCGGGCTCGGGATGCTGGTTCTCACTCGGTCACCTTTCGGGCGCGATGTGCGCCTTTGCCAGGCTAGGCCCCCGTTCCACAGGGGCGGCTGAGAACGACGCGGAGCCGATGCGGCCGGGTCCCGGATGAGACCCGGCCGCATCCCCTGATCAGGGCTGGACGACGACGCGGTCGACGTTGACGTCGGTTCCGGATGCCCCCGCCGACTTCGTGCCGGACGCGACCAGGGTGAGCGTGTGCTCTCCGGGCGCGAGCGCGGGGCTCGTCCAGATCAGCTGATCGCCGATCCGCACCTTGCCGTAGTAGTCGGCCGTTCCCACCTCGACGCCGTCGATGAGCACCGTGGCGATGCCCTGGTTCGACGCGCGCAGCCCGTACAGCGCGAGCCCCGTGCCGGTGAAGCGGAATCTCACCGAGTCGCCGGCGACCGACGTGGAGGTGACCGAGGAGTGGTACAGCTGGGTGCGGTTGATGCACCCCGGGCAGCTCAGCCAGCTGCCGGAGTAGTCGAACCGTCCTTCTCCGATCCCGGTCGTCTGGTCGTCGACCGAACTCGGCCCGCCGTCGCCGGGCACGACCTCGACCCGGTCGAGGCCCACCCATCCGGTGCCGCTGTCGGTGACCGGCGACGCCGCCACCTCGAGCCGCAGGGTGTGCGCGCCGTCGGTGAGCACGGGCGTGTGCCACGTGAGCTCGCCTCCCGCGCCCGCCGCACGGAACGAGAGGGCGACCGGGGCGTTCCCGTCGATCGACACCTGGGCCCGGCCGCCGCGCGGGCCGGTGGCGCCGACGAGCGTGGCCTGCGTGCCCTCGAAGGAGAGCTGCACCGCGTCGCCGGACCGGTTGCTGCCGCTCAGCGTGCGGCCGGATGCCGCGAGCACCTGCCGCGCCGAGAAGCCCGTGCAGTCGTCGTGCCGACCGGGCGCTGCCGTGCAGTGCTGCCAGCCGGAACCCGTGTACGAGACGGATGCCGCCGCGTCATCGACGGTCGTGACGGGGGCGAGCGGATCGATCGCGAGGTTCGCGAACTGCGCCGCGGAGCGGTCGCCCGACAGCCCGGCCATGCCGGAGGTCCACGTGGTGTCGGTCACCGTGCCCACGGTCTTGCCGTCGATCTCGGCGGTGATGCGGGAGCCGTCGAAGACCAGCGCCATGCGGTGCCATCCGGCGCCGCTCGCGCCGAGCGATCCGCTCGTCAGCGCCAGCCAGGACCGGCCTCCGGGCACGCCGCGCCCGATCGACCAGGTTCCGTCGGCGGTGAGGCTCAGCCCGTAGCCGTTCGGCACCGGCTGCATGGCGTCGTTCGACACCCGGCCGAGCACCTGCGCCATGCCGGCGGCGGGCACCCAGGCATCCACGCCGACCCGGTAGTCGCTCCAGTCGAGGTCGCCGATGATGCCGGTGGGCTGCTTCCATGCCGCCCACGAGATGGGGGACTGCGGCGAGACCTGCGTCAGGCACGTGCCTGCGCGGCCGCCCGGGCACGCCCGCTCCTCGTAGGCTCCCTCCATCTGCGAGAAGTACGCCGTCTGGCCGCTGGGGCCGCCGTCGGCGAGGGAGGCGCGGAACGGGAACGGGAAGCCGCCCGCCGGTCCGCCTACGGCGTCGCCCTTGGCCTGACCCGTGGTGGTGGTCACCGTGACGGTCGAGTTCGCCGGAACGGTGAGGGTGTACGTGCCGTCGGCGGCGGGCACCAGGTCGGGCTGCTGCACGAACGAGGCGTCGGCGGTCGTCTGCCACACGTGCAGCGCTCCAGCCGGCAGGCCGCCCGTCACCGACAGCGAGACCGTGCGGGACCGGGTGGTTCCGATGTTCTCGATGACGGTGCTCCAGTCGTCCCCGCCGGGCGAGCGCAGCGAGACGTAGCTGCCCTGGGAGGTGTCGGCCGGGTCGAGGTATCCCGACGACGAGTCGAGGTAGTGCCACCCGGGCCGGGTGAACTGCGTCGTCTGCGCGACGGCCCAGACGGCGGACTGCACGTCGTACGCGCCGGACCACGGGGTGTTCGCGCGCATCAGGCCGGCGTCGCCGATGCTCAGTCCGTCGTAGTAGGCGGTGAGCAGATTCCAGATCTCGACGCCGGTGATGCGTCCCTGGATGTACGCGTTGTTCAGCAGCGCCGGGATCGCCTTGCCGGAGCCGCCGGCGCCCCACTCCGCGGACCACGGGCCGCCTTCCGAGATCCACAGCGGCTTGCCGAGGGACTGCGCGGTCGCCGAGCTCGGTCCCGTCGAGTAGTGGTTGCCCAGCAGCCCGACCGCGTCGAAGAGGTCCTTGTCCCCGGCCATGTCGACCGCGATCGGCCACTCGCCCCTGGAGGCCGCCTCGTCGGAGGCGATGATGCGGACGCTCCGGTAGCCTGCGGCATCCAGCGCAGCGCGGAACTGCTTGATCCACGTCGCGTCGTATTCGCGCTCGTTGCGCACGCCCATGTTGTCGATCGTCAGGCCGTGGCTCTTCGCGCAGCCCAGCCAGTCGATGAAGTAGTGGATGGTGTCGGTCGAGTAGTACCCGTCGAGCCACCCGGGGGCTCCCCAGGCGAGGGCGCCGAGCTTGATGTCGGGGTTGCGCGCGACGGCCTGCTGCATGAGCCACCACTCGTAGCCCGCGTTGCAGTCGACCTGGCCGCGCGCGTGCTCGTGGCTGGATTCGGATCCGTCGGTGGTGTTCGTGTCGCCGCCGATCTCGACCTTCAGCAGCTGCAGCGAGGCGCCGTAGCCCGGCTTGAAGAGGTAATCCAGCACCTCGTTGCGCTCCTGCGCCGGATAGTCGAGCAGGAGACGCGAGGTGGCTCCTCCGCCCGAAATCGCGCCCACGCCGTCGAACACGCGTCCCGGGCTCGTGCCGTCGATCGTGATGGACGAACCGGGGGCGGGGCTGTCGGTCGCCTGGGCGGCCGCGACGCCGCCCGTCAGCGAAACCGCGACGGCACCGATCGCAGCGAGGCCCGCGATTCCGGCGCGTGTCCGCCCTCGGCGGGCTGTCGGAAGCCGCCACCTCGACCGTCCTGATTCATCGAGAACCTGAGGCATACCCATACTCCTTCGTATCGCGGATGACAGATGTTACCGGTAACATGCGCCACCCTATCGACGCGGATCGTGAGGCGTCAACCGACCGGGCGGACGGGTCACCCTCTGCCCGGCCCGGGGCTACGGGCCGTGCAGTGAGCTCTCGAGCGGCTGCTCAGTCGTCGGCGGAGTCGCCGATCGCGCCGATCGCGGCATCCGCCTCGGCGACGATCGACCGCATGGCGCGCTCCGCTCCGGGCCCGTCGCCGGAGGCGATGCACGCGGCGACCTCCTGGTGCAGGCGCAGCGCGAGCGGCTCGGCCTCGTGCGGCATGAGCGCGTGCCGGGTGCGGCCGCGCAGCACCTCCTCGACCACGCCGGCGAGTCCGTCCAGCAGAGGATTGCCGGATGCCGCCAGCAGCGTGCTGTGGAACGCGATGTCGTGACGCAGATACGGCTCGTCGTCGGCGTCGCGCGCGGTCTGCACCATGCCCATGACGGCCTGCACGAGGGCGGCGCGCTGTGCGCTCGTGGCGTTCTCGGCGGCGAGGCGCGCGGCGAGCGGCTCGACGGCCGACCGCAGCTGTCCCAGGCTGTGCAGGAACGTGATGCGCTGCGGGCCCTCCAGGCGCCAGCGGATCAGGCGGGGGGAGTAGGAGTCCCAGCGGGATGCCGGCAGAACTGCGACGCCCGCCTTGCGCCGCACCTCCACGAGGCCCATCGACTCCAGCACGCGCACCACCTCGCGCACGGCGGACCGTGAGACGCCGAAGCGGGAGGCCAGGTCGGCGCTCAGCACGCGGGCGCCCGCGGCGAGACGGCCGGCGACGATGTCGCCCCCGAGCGCCTCGAGGATCTGCTCGTGCAGAGCCGATTGCGCTCCGGGCCGGACGTCCCCCATCACTCGATTATCCGCCGAATGGGGGTTGGCGCGTATAGCCCTGCATAAAAATATCAACTTGCAATATGCCCTACATAATGTAAGGTGGCATCATCCCCATCCGCCTGACCAAGGAAGATCATGGCCGTATCGACACCGACGTCCGCACTGGCATCCCTCATCGCCGCCGCCGACACCGCCACGCCTCCGACCACCACCGCGCCCGAGTGGCAGCTCGTCACCGCCGCCCTCGTCGGCATCGCGTGCATCGTGCTGCTCATCACCTGGGCGAAGCTGCACCCGTTCCTCTCCCTGCTCATCGGCGCGCTCGTCACCGGACTCCTCGCCGGGATGTCCGCGACCCAGACGATCCTGAGCTTCACCACCGGCTTCGGAAACACGATGGGCAGCGTCGGCGTGCTGATCGCGCTCGGCGCCATCTACGGCAAGCTCCTCGCCGACTCCGGCGGTGCCGACCGCATCGTCGACGCCCTCGTCTCGCGGGCGAGCGTGCGATCGCTGCCGTGGATCATGGCGCTCGTCGGCGCGCTCATCGGCCTGCCGATGTTCTTCGAGGTCGGCCTCGTGCTGCTCGTGCCCGTGATCATCCTCGTCGCGCGTCGCTCGGGCCTGCCGCTCATCCGCGTCGCCATCCCGACCCTGGCGGGCCTGTCGGCCATGCACGGGTTCGTGCCGCCGCACCCCGGCCCGCTCGCCGCGATCGGCCTGCTGCACGCGAACATCGGCATCACCCTGCTGTTCGGCGTGATCGTCGCGATCCCCGCCGTCATCCTCTCCGGTCCGCTGTTCAGCCGCCTCGCCGCGCGTTGGGTGAGCGTGCCGATCCCGGAGCTGTTCGTCACCGACGAGGACCGCGGCCTCGACGTGACCGACAAGAAGCGTCCCGCATTCGGCGTGGCCCTGTTCAGCATCCTGCTGCCGGCGGTGCTCATGCTCATCGCCGCGATCGTGAACGTCCTGATCCCCGGCGGCACCGGTCCGGTGCAGGTCGTGCTCGACTTCCTCGGCACTCCGGCGATCGCGCTGCTGATCGCCGTCATCGTGGGCATGTTCCTGCTCGGTCGCGGCGGCGGCATGCCGAGGGCGAAGGTGATGGAGTCGGTCACCACGTCGCTGCCGCCGATCGCGGGCATCCTGCTCATCGTGGGCGCCGGCGGCGGGTTCAAGCAGGTGCTCGTCGACTCGACCATCGGCTCGGTCATCGCGAACGTGATCTCGGGCTTCGGCGGATCGCTCGCCATCGTGCTGCTGCTGGCCTGGCTCGTCGCCGTGCTGATCCGCGTCGCCACGGGATCCGCCACGGTCGCGACGATCACCGCGGCCGGCATCCTCGAGCCGCTCACCACCTCGATGCACATGTCGACGGGAGCCGCCTCGCTGCTGGTGCTCGCGATCGGCGCCGGCTCACTGTTCCTCTCGCACGTCAACGACGCCGGATTCTGGCTCATCAAGGAGTACTTCGGCCTCTCCATCGGACAGACCCTGCGATCCTGGTCGGTGATGGAATGCATCATCTCGGTCGCCGGCATCCTCGGCGTGCTCGCCCTGAGCCCGCTGGTCGCGTGACGGAGCCATGGCCATGCACCTGCACGAAGCCGGCGGTCCGCCCTCGGTCATCGTCGTGATGGGCGTGTCCGGCAGCGGGAAGTCCACCGCTGCCGGGCTGCTCGCCGAGCGGCTCGGCTGGGAGATGCAGGAGGGCGACGACCTGCATCCGCGGGCCAACGTCGAGAAGATGGCCGCCGGTCACCCGCTCACCGACGAGGACCGCTGGCCGTGGCTCTCCCTCATCGCCGACTGGATCGACGTGCACCTCGCCGAGGGCACGGGCGGGGTCATCACCTGCTCCGCGCTCAAGCGCCGGTATCGCGACGTGCTCGCCCGGCCCGGCGTCGCGTTCGCGCACATCGCCGGCACGCGCGACGTCGTGTCGGGGCGGATCGGCGGCCGTGAAGGGCATTTCATGCCGGCCTCGCTGCTGGCATCGCAGTACGAGGCCCTCGAGCCCCTGCAGCCCGACGAGAACGGCGTGGTCATCGACGCGAACCAGCCGCCCCAGGCCGAGGTGGACGAGATCGTCGCCGCGCTGTTCGGCTCCGGGCGCTGAGACGTCGATCGGCGCGGGGCTCGATCGTCATCCTGACGAGCGGCATCCCGTACCGCCGCCGCATCGACAAGGAGCGATCATGACCACGCACCTCATCACCGGCGTCCGCACCGTCAGCATCCCGGTGGACGATCAGGATGCCGCCCTCGCGTTCTACACGCAGTCGCTCGGCTTCACCGTGCTGCGCGACGCCCCGACCCCGACCGGGCGGTGGATCGAGCTGTCCCCGGCGGAGGGCGGCGTCATCCTCACGCTCGAGCCCGCCGCCGCCGGCATCGTGCGCGGCGCGATCGGCATCCGGTTCACGACCGATGACGCGGAGGCCGCGCACGCCGCGCTCGCCGGCCGCGGCGTCGAGGTCGACGAGATCCTGCGCTGGCCGGGCGTCCCGCCGATGTTCGCGTTCCGCGACCCCGACGGCAACGCGTTCTCGATCAGCGGACCCGCGACAATGGAGGCATGACCGGAATCACTGACGCCCGCCTGCTTCCCGCACCCGGGCTGGTGATCCGGCAGGCGACCGCCCGTCCGCCCCAGGACGACCTCGACGCCTCGATCGACCTGCTGCGCGGCGTGGCATCCGGATCGATTCCGGAACAGCGCGTCGTGCGGTTGCTGTCTCCGGCGCCGACGGTCGCGATGAGCCGGCGCGAAAGCCGGATGCCGGGATATGAGGATGCCTGGGCAGCGGCGCTGCGCCACGGGTTCACCCCCGCGATCCGCCCCACCGGTGGGCGGGCGGTCGCCTACGACGAGACGTGCCTGGTGTTCGACGTGATCAGTCGCGAGGATGCCGACCTCGACCCGACGCACTTCTTCGCCCGGGCCGGCAACACGATCGTGGACGCCCTGCGCGAGCTCGGACTCGATGCGCGCCTCGGCGAGGTCGCGGGGGAGTACTGCCCGGGCGAGTTCAGCATCAACGCGCGCGGCGTGGTGAAGCTCATCGGCACGTCGCAGCGCGCGGTGCGCGGGGCGCGGCTGCTGAGCGGCATGCTGGCGTTCGGTCCGGTCGACCGGTTCGTCGCGGTGCTCACCGAGGTGAACGCCGCGCTCGGGCTGGAGTGGGACCCGGCGACCTTCGGGACGATGGACGTGGAGGACCCGAGCCTCGGGCGGGACTCGGTGGAGGCGGCGCTGGCGGGAGCCTTCGTCAGCTGAGCGCGTCGATCTGCTGCTCGGTGAGCGCGATCGACTGCTCGGTGTATCCGACGAGGAACGCGAGCTGCTCCGTCGAGAGCGACGCGTGCAGCGTGCGGAACGCATCGCTGATGCCCTGGTAGACGTTCGGCCCGGCCGCGATCGCGGCGAGGTCGGCGGCCACGAGCACGCGACGGCGGTCTCCGGCATCCGCCTCGCGTGTGGCCAGGCCGTGCTTGACGAGCCGGTCGACGACGCCCGTCACGGCTCCGGAAGTGAGGGAGAGTGCCGTCGCGAGCTGCCCCGCGGTCTGCGGACCGCCGCGCATGAGCACGTCGAGCGCCTTCATGTCGGTGACGCCCAGGCCGTAGCTCGCGGCGGCCTTCTGCTGGAACAGGGCCGTGACCGTCGCCGACCGGGCGCCGAGGTCGGCGAGTCGCGCGATCAGGTCGTCGCGATCCGACATGGTTGCCTCTTCCATTTTTCTTAATTGATAAGTATCTTAGTATGTAAGACAAATCTGCTTCCAGAAAGGAGCGACATGTCCTCCACCGGAACCGCCGATGCCGCGACCTCGGCCCTCACCTCTCACCTCACGACCTCGGCCGACGGCACGCCGATCGAGTATGTCAGCACGGGGAGCGGCCCCGGCATCGTGATCGTACACGGCACCATGCAGTCGGCCGCGAGCCAGAGGGAGCTCGCGCACCTCCTCGCGGACGCGTTCACGGTGCACCTCGTGAACCGGCGCGGCCGCGGACGCAGCGGCGCCTACCCGGCGCTCCGCGACTTCGACCCTGCGCTCGAGGTCGACGACATCGACGCGGTCGTGCGCGCCACGGGCTCGACCGCGGTGCTCGGCATCAGCTCGGGCGGCATCCTCGTCGCCGACCTCGGCCTGCGCCGCCCCGACCTCGCGGTCGCCCTGTTCGAGCCTGCGCTCGTCGCGGACGGATCCCTCGACCTCGACGGGTTCCTCGCGCGCTTCGAGCCCGAGGTGACACGCGGCGATGTGCCCGCTTACATGGTCACGGCGCTGCTCGGCACGCAGATGGGGCCGGGGGTCCTGCGGTTCTTCCCGCGCCGGATGCTGGAGTCGAGCACCAGCCGGATGCTCGCGAAGGCGGCCCGTCCGCTTCCCGTCGGCGGCGCGACGATCGGCGAGCTGGCCGCGAACGTGCCGTACGACATGCGGATCGTCGCCGCCCGGGCCGACGGCATCGACGAGTATCGGGCGCTTGCCGGCCGGGTGCTGCTGATCACGGCGGCGAAGTCCCCGGGCTATCTGCGTCACGCGGTCTCCCGGCTCGGGGAGCTGCTGCCGGATGCCCCGGTCGAGGTCGTCGAGCGCGTCGGCCACTCCGCGACGCAGAACCGCAAGGAGGGCGGTCGTCCCGGCGTCGTGGCATCCGCGATCCGCGGCTGGCTCGGAGCCAACACGTAGGATCCGACCATGCCCGCCTACTTCGAGCGCATCGGCGCGTCGTCGTTCCACGCCACGTCCGCCGTCGAAGGGGCGTGGAGCACCGAGGAGCAGCACATCGCCCCGGCGCTCGGCCTCATCACGCACGTGATCGAGCAGGACCACCACGCCCGCCGCGGCAGCGACCTGCAGCTCGGGCGCATTTCGTTCGACATCCTCGGCACGATGCTCATCGAACGGGTGGACCTGGAGGTGCGCGTGCTGCGGCCCGGGCGCACCATCGAACTGGTGGAGGCCGTGCTCAGCCACGGCGGCCGTCCGGCGGTCATCGCCCGGGCCTGGCTCATGCAGGTCGCCGACACGGCGGCGCTGGCGGGCAGCTCGCTGCCGGCGATGCCGGCGCGGGACAGCCTCGAGCCGTGGTCAGCGGGCGAGCTGTGGCCGGGCCGGTTCGTGCGCACCGTCGAGATCATGCGCCGGCAGGACGAGCCGGGCCGCGCCTGGGCGTGGCTGAACCCGCGGGTGCCCTTGCTCGAGGGCGAGGAGGTCAGTCCCACCGCGCGGCTGCTCGGCCTCGTGGACATCGCCAACGGCGTGACGCCGCGCATGGCGCCCGCCGAGGTCGCGTTCCCCAACGTCGACCTCACCTGCCACCTCGTCGCGCAGCCGCAGGGGGAGTGGATCGGATTCGACACCACCGTCACCGTCGGCCCCGTCGGCCTCGGCCTGACCGACACAGTGCTGCACGACGAGCGCGGCCCGATCGGCACGGTGCAGCAGATCCTCACCGTCCGTCCCCTGTAGTCCCGCCCCGCCGGCATCCTCCGCCCCTGCCCCGGCTCGGGCCCTCCCCAGCCCAGCTCTCCTCGTTGACTTGCCGCAGATG
>DATMTQ010000225.1:0-6111 GCA_035564095.1 Microbacterium sp.
GGCGGCAGTAGCCCGCCGGAGGCGTCGCGCGGCAGGAGCGAGACGATGCCGGCGGCGACCTGCGTCCAGCGCGCTACGGCATCCTTCAGCAGCCACGCGTCACCGGCCGTCGTCAGCCGCCATTCGCGCTCGCGCAGCACGACGAGACCGGCGGCGTCTGCTGCGGAGATCAGATCGTCGAGGTCGGCGCTCTCGGCGATGACGCCGTCGTCGACGAGGCGACGCCGCTCGGCGGCGGTGACCGACTGCGCCGCCGTGGTGGTCAGGGGCCGCACGCCGCTCGCGGCGAGGATGTCGGCCAGCGAGGCGACGGCGGCGGCCGCACGCTCGGCGGCGGCGCCCGCCTCGAGGGCGGATGCCGCGTCCGGCGCACCCGCCGGGGCAGGAGCCTCGAACGCCGCGGGGTGCGCCGTGCGGGCGGCCTCGATCCGTGCCGTGACCGCGCCGAACGGCACGCGGCCGGGCGTGGTCAGGGCGAGGCGGATGGTCTCGACGGTCCCGGTGCCGTGCGCGAGCGCGATGAGGTCGTCGGGGGTGAGCGTGCGCAGGGCCGCGTCCACCGAGGCGGGGTCGAGCAGGCCCTCGGCGGCGTCGAACGCGTCGGCCCAGGCGACCGAGCCGGAGACGCCGCGACGCACGAGCAGCTCGGCGAGGGCGGAGGCATCCATCCCGGACAGCCGGGTCGCGAGCGCGCGCTCGTCCGAAGTGGCGGTCACGTCAGCGGCCCTTGTTCGCCCGCGCCCTTCGCACGAAGCTCGAGATCACCACGGTGAGCAGCATCGCGAACCCGAGGATCGGCGCCACGTAGACCAGGATGCCGACGACATGCCAGAAGGGCGTGTTGAAGTGGGCGTGCGCGGCTGTCGCGATGATGATCGCGAAGAAGCAGACCACCGACAGCACGAGCAGGGACAGGCCGGCGACGGCCAGAATGGAATCGATCCGGCGTGCCGGAAGATCGCTGTGCTGCGGGGCGCTCATCCGCTCCAGCCTACTCGGCGCCGGGCCGGTTGCCTTGCCGTAGGCTGGGATGCCGGGCTCGAACAGGGTCCGCCATGCTTCCCCACCGCGACAGCGGTCCGATTCAGCGAGGTCACGATGCCCACCGGCAAGGTCAGGTTCTACGACGAGGAGAAGGGCTTCGGCTTCATCTCCTCCGACGACGGTCAGGACGTCTTCCTGCACGCCACCTCCCTGCCGCAGGGAACCATCGTCAAGCAGGGTACGCGCGTGGAGTTCGGCCTCGCCGACGGCAAGCGTGGCCCGCAGGCGCTCTCGGTGCGCGTGCTGCAGGCGCCGGTGAGCCTCGCGAAGAAGTCGCGCACGTCCGCCGATGACATGGCGGTGATCGTCGAAGACCTCGTGAAGCTCCTCGACACCATCGGCGGCGACCTGCGCCGGGGCCGGTACCCGAGCGGGGCCCACGCCAAGAAGATCGCCGCGGTGCTGCGCAAGGTCGCTGATGACTTCGATGTCTGACAGCGACGCGCTCGCCGTCGCCGCCCACGATGTCGCGCTGGCCGCGCTGCACGAGATCACCGCGCCCGCGAGCGTCGGCGAGGCGGCCGGGTACGGCGTCGAGGCGGACGGCACGGTGTCGCTGCGGTTCGCGAACACGCTGCCCGGCTACCCGGGCTGGTTCTGGACCGTGAGCGTCGGCCAGGTCGAGGGCGCGGAGCCGACGGTCCTCGAAGCCGAGCTGCTGCCCGGCGACGACGCCCTGCTCGCGCCGGACTGGGTGCCGTGGGCCGATCGGCTCGCGGATTACCATGCGCACCAGGCGGAGCTCGCGGCGGCGGCCGCCGAGGCCGAGGCATCCGATGACGAGTCCGACGAGGACGACTTCGACGAGGAGTTCGACGGCGACGGGTTCGACGACGAGGACGGCGATGCCGAGCCGGACGACGACCTGGACGTCGACGACCTGCACGACGACGGAGACGTCGACGGGGTCGACATCGACGCCCTCGCCGACGACGACGAAGACGCCGAGGACGAGGACGAGGACGCCGAAGACGCCGAGGACGAGGACGAGGACGCCGAGGACGACGAGGACTGACCTCTCCTTCACAGACAGCGAAGCGCCCGCCGAGATCGACTCGGCGGGCGCTTGTCCGTCTCGGGTCAGTCCGCGAGGCGCTCGATCACGTGGTCCACGGCGCCGATGAGGCGGCGCACGTCGGCCGGGTCGATCGACACGAAGGTCGCGATGCGCAGCTGGTTGCGACCGAGCTTGCGGTACGGCTCGGTGTCGACGATGCCGTTCGCGCGCAGCACCTTCGCGACGGCGGCCGCGTCGACCGTGTCGTCGAAGTCGATCGTCACGACGACGGGCGACCGGTCGGCGGGGTCGGCCACGAACGGGGTGGCGACGTCGGACGCCTCGGCCCACTCGTACAGGGCACCGGACGACTCGCGGGTGCGGGCATCAGCCCACGCCAGTCCGCCGTTGGCGAGGATCCATTCCAGCTGGGCGTCCATCAGCACGAGCGTCGAGACCGCGGGGGTGTTCAGCGTCTGGTTCAGGCGGGAGTTGTCGACCGCGTTCTTCAGGCTCAGGAACTCGGGGATGTACCGGCCGGATGCCGCGACCCGCTCGATGCGCTCGATGGCCGCCGGGGAGACGGCGGCGAACCACAGGCCGCCGTCGGAGGCGAAGTTCTTCTGCGGGGCGAAGTAGTAGACGTCGGCTTCGCCGAGGTCGACGTCGATGCCGCCCGCGGCGCTCGTCGCGTCGATGACGGTGAGCGCACCCGCGTCGCCGGTCACGCGCTGCACGGGAGCCGCGACGCCGGTCGAGGTCTCGTTGTGCGGCCACGCGTAGACGTCCACGCCCTCGGTCGGCACCGCGGTGGTGCGGGTGCCGGCATCCACCTTGCGGACGTCCGGCGCCTGCAGCCAGGGAGCGGCCGCTGCCGCGGCGAACTTGCCGCCGAATTCGCCGAAGACGAGGTTCTGCGCGCGGTTCTCGATGAGGCCGAACGCCGCCGCATCCCAGAACGCCGTCGAGCCGCCGTTGCCGAGGAGGATCTCGTAGCCGTCGGGCAGACGGAACAGGTCGGCCAGGTGCGCGCGGACGCTGCCCACGAGGTTCTTCACGGGAGCCTGGCGGTGCGAGGTGCCGAGCAGCTCCGCCCCGGCGCCGGCGAGGGCGGCCACCTGCTCCGGGCGCACCTTCGAGGGGCCGCAGCCGAACCGGCCGTCGGCGGGGAGCAGGTCTGCGGGCAGGGTCAGGGAGGGGGCGTCCTGGGGCATCCTCTGATTCTAGAGGCGCGGATCAGCGCCTTCCCGCCGCGTGAACGTGCGTGACACGCAGGGTCTCGTCGAGCACGACGAGGTCGGCGCGCAGGCCCGGAGCGAGATCCCCCACCTGCGTCCAGCCGATGGCGCGGGCAGGCGTCGTGGCGGTCTGCCGGACGGCGCCGGTGAGGGCGGCATCCGCCTCCGCACCGCCGAGTCCGCCGCCGGCGCGGACGGCCGCGCGGAAGAGGGCGTCCATCGTCGTGGTGCTGCCGGCGATCGTGTCGGTGCCGGCCACGCGCGCGACGCCGTCGTGCACGTCGACCTGCAGCTCACCGAGGGTGTATCGGCCGTCGCCGAGGGCGGCGGCGGCCATGGCGTCCGTGACGAGCGCCACCCGGTCGGGCCCGGCGGCCTCCAGCGCGTGCCGGTACAGCTCCCGGTGCAGGTGCGTGCCGTCCGCGATCATCTCGACCGTGACGCGCGGATCGCCCAGCAGCGCCACGACGGGGCCCGGGTCGCGGTGGTGGATCGGGCGCATCGCGTTGAACAGGTGCGTCGCGACGGTCGCGCCCGCGTCGATCGCCGGAGCCACCTGCTCGTACGAGGCGTCCGTGTGCCCGACGGCAGCGACCGCTCCGGCATCGACCGTCAGAGCGACGGCGTCCAGCGCACCGGGCAGCTCGGGAGCGAACGTGACCATGCGGATCGCGCCGTCCGCCAGGGCGAGCAGATCGGCGAGCTCGGCGGCGTCCGGGGCGCGCAGGGCGTGCGGGTCGTGTGCGCCGCAGCGGGCCGGGCTGATCCACGGGCCCTCCAGGTGGATGCCGTCCACGACGCCGGCGCCGACGAGCCGGGTCAGCAGCTCGACCTGCGCGCGCAGGCGCCGCGGATCGGCGGTGACGAGGCTCGCCATGCTGGTCGTGGTGCCGTGCGCGAAGTGCGTGGCACGGGCCTGCCGCACGGATGCCTCGTCGAGGTCGGTGTAAGCGCCGCCCCCGCCGCCGTGCACGTGCATGTCGACGAAGCCGGGGACGATCGTGTGGTCGCCGTAGTCCGTGTCGGCGGGCCGCGGCGGGCGCCCGGAGCCGATCGCGACGACCACACCCCCGGCATCCGTCTCGATCCAGCCGGGGGAGTGCACCGCCGTCGCAGTGGCCACGCGCCTCGCCGTGATGACCGGCATCTGCTCAGTCCTCGTAGCGCTGCCAGGCCGGCAGGTGCGCGTAGGTGTGCCGGTAGTAGTCGGCCAGGATCAGGCGGGAGGCGGCTTCCTCGTCGACGATCACGGTCGCGTCCGGATGCAGCTGCAGCGCGGTGCCCGGGCACATGCTCGACAGCGGGCCCTCGACCATCGCCGCGACGGCATCGGCCTTGCCCGCGCCGGTGGCGACCAGCACGAGCCGGCGCGCGTCGAGGATGGTGGCGAGACCCTGGGTGAGACAGTGCGTGGGGACCTGCTCGAGGTCGTCGTGGAAGAACCGGGCGTTGTCGGCGCGGGTGCGCGGCGCAAGCGTCTTGATGCGGGTGCGCGACGCGAACGACGACGTCGGCTCGTTGAAGCCGATGTGCCCGTTCGCCCCGATCCCGAGGATCTGGATGTCGACCCCGCCGGCATCCCGGATGAGCTGCTCGTAGTCGGCGCACGCGCGCGGCAGGTCGGCGGCCGACCCGTCCGGAACGTGCACGAGCGCGGGCTTCAGGCCCAGGCGCTCGGTGACCTCGTTCCGGATGACGCTGTGATAGCTCTGCTCGTGGGCGAGGTCGAGCCCGACGTACTCGTCGAGGGCGAAGGCGCGCACGGCCGAGAAATCGAGCTCGCCGGCGTCGACCCGGCGGGCCAGGTCGGCGTAGATGGCGAGGGGGGAGGAGCCGGTCGCGACGCCGATGACGGCGTCCGCCTTGTCGCGGACGACCTTGGCGACCTTGGCGGCGGCGACGCGGCCGACCTGCTCTGCGGTGGGGATGATGACAACCTGCATGGGATCGCTTTCTGTGTGGATTCAGACGGAGAGGGTCAGCAGCTCGGCCGCGAGCCGCACGGCGCCGTCGACCGGCGCGGCGGTGAGGATCTCGAGTTCGTCGATGCCGCGCGCGGCGAGGCGCTCGCGCACCGCCTGCTGCAGCAGCGGCTGATGCACGGCCTGGCCGCCCGCGAGCACGACCGGTCCCGGCATCCCGAGCCGGAACGCGACGCTCGTGGCCAGATGCGTGAGGGCGTCCGCGGCGGATGCCACGATCGCGGCGCTCACCGGCTCGCGGTCCGCAGCCAGCTCGAACACGACGCGCGCGCGGCCGGCCCAGTAGCGGCGTTCCGGATGCGCATAGAAGTGGTCGAGGATGTCGGCCGGGTCCTGCAGGCCGCAGTCGGCGGCGAGCTGCTGCGAGAGCCGGTCGGCGGGCTCGCCCAGGTCGACGCGCTCGAGGGCGTGGCGCACGGCCTGCCGGGTGACCCAGTAGCCGCTGCCCTCGTCGCCGAGGAGGTATCCCCAGCCGCCGGCGCGAGCGGTGCGGCCCGCGGCATCCCGGCCCCAGCCGGCCGAGCCGGTGCCGGAGATCACCGCGATGCCGGTGGTGCGCCCGGCCGCGGCCAGCAGCAGTTCGGAGTCGTGCACCACCCGGATCGCCGCGTTCGGGGCGCGCAGGGTGAGCAGCGCCCGGAAGCGCTCCTCGCCGCCGGGGGAGTCGGCCCCGGCCACCCCGGCGCAGATCGCCGCGATCGGAGCCGAGCCGAGCTGCCCGAAGACGATGCCGAGCTGCCGGGACGCCTCCTCCCCGCCCACCGAGGCCGGGTTGGCGGAGCCGGCGAGGATGTCGGCGATCACGGTGCGCCCGTCGCTGAGCACGGCGTGGGTCTTCGAGCCGCCGACG
>DATMTQ010000226.1:0-4495 GCA_035564095.1 Microbacterium sp.
GCTCTCACCAACCGGTCTCCAGAACACGCGCCAGGGCATCGGCGAAGTAGTCCGCGGACTCGCGCGTCACGCACAGCGGCGGCTTGATCTTCAGCACGTTCTGGTGGTCTCCGGTGGGCTGCATGATGACGCCGAGTTCGAGGAGCCGGTCGCAGATGGCCACCGTCTCCTCCGTCGCGGGCGCCCGGGTGTCGCGGTCCCGCACGAACTCGAGCCCCAGGTAGAGCCCGGCGCCGTGCACGTGGCCGACGATCGGGAACCGCTCGCCGAGGGCCTCGAGCCGCCCCTTGAGATGCGAGCCCACGATGCGCGCGTTCTCCTGGAGTCCCTCCTGTTCGATGACGTCGAGCACGGCCATGCCGACCGCTGCTGACACGGGCGACCCTCCCGTCGAGGAGAAGAAGTACCCGCCGGTGCGATAGCGGTCGGCGATCTCCCGGCGGGTGATCACCGCGCCGATCGGCTGCCCCGCCCCGATCGACTTGGCGACGGCGACGATGTCGGGAACGGCATCCTGCTGCTGGAAGCCCCAGAACCACTCCCCGAGTCGCCCGAAGCCGACCTGCACCTCATCGGCGATCGCGATGCCGCCGTGACGGCGCACCGCGGCGTACACCGCACGCAGATACCCGTCGGGGAGCGCGATGCCGCCCGCGTTGCCGAAGTACGTCTCGCAGATGAATCCCGCGGGGGCATGACCGGATGCCGCCAGGGCGTCGATCACCGCGACGGCCCCGGGGGCATACTTCTCCGCGGCCGCCCCCCGGTGCTCGCCCCGGTAGGCGTTCGCCGCGGCGACGGTGTGGACCCAGTCCGGCCGGGTCGCCAAAGCGTTGGGGTTGTCGGCGATCGAGGTGGAGACGGCGTCGCTCGCGTAGGTCCACCCGTGGTAGGCCTCGCGCATGGCGACGATGTCGCGGCGCCCGGTCGCGGCCATGGCGAGGCGGATGGCGAGGTCGGTGGCCTCCGAGCCCGAGTTGACGAAGAACACGGTGTCGAGCTCCGCCGGCAGCGTGTCCGCGATGCGCTCGGCATAGTCCGCGATGAGCCCGTAGTGGAAGCGCGAGTTCGTGTTGAGCAGGTGGAGCTGCCGGGTGGCAGCACCGACGACGTGCGGATGCGCGTGTCCCACCGAGGCGACGTTGTTGAGCATGTCGAGGTAGACGCGGCCGTCGAGGTCGATGAGGTGTTCGCGCCAGCCGCGTTCGATGCGAGGCGGGTCGCCGTAGTAGTGCTCCTGCACCTCGGCCAGCGAACGCCGGCGTCGCTCGAGCGCGTCGTCCTGGGGTGCCCGGACCGCCGGACGTCCCAGTGCCGCGCCCGGGTCGCCCGTGGTCCGGCGCCACGCCTCGGAGAGCGCCGCGCGGATCATCCGCGGCGGCGGCACGTCGCCCGTGCCGGAGCGCTGCACGAGGATGCGGCGGCGGGCAGGGAGCAGCGCACCGCCGTCCGCCGTCGACAGGCCCGTGATCGTGACGGTCTCGTCGCCGCGGGTCACCGTGACCGCGTCGTCGCCGAGGGGCCGCGCGTCCGTCGCCGCGAGCGGGGTCGGCCGTGCGAACCACAGCGACACCGCGGTCGGAACGGTCGCCGGGGCGGTGGGCGTGCGCGACGGCGCCCCGGCGAGCACGGGGGACCAGGCCGGCAGAAGCACGGCCGATGCGCCGCCGTCGAGGGCGGCCGTCGCCGCCCGCTCGAGCGCATCCGGTCGAAGCCACGCGCCCTCGTCGTTGATCGGCGACATCGTCCCCGCGTCGAGCACCACGAGGTCGTCGGGAAGCGCGATCACCGCCTCGCCCGGCCACGGCCGATCCTTCTCGGGCTCGGCCCGTCCGAGGGCGGAGCGGATGGCGGTGGCCATGACCGCGACCGGCACGGATGCCGCCACCTCGAGGACGCGGAACTCCCGGTCGAGCGCCGCCGAGGCGTAGGCGTTCTGGTCGTCCAGTCGCACCTGCGCGCGCCCGCTCAGCACGAGAACCGCCCCGCGGAGCACCACGAGCGGCCAGAGCGCCACGATCTCGTCGTGGCAGAGCGGCATCCGCGCGTGGAACGCGCGGATGGCGGGGAGTGCGCTCAGCGCGTCTGCGCCGTCGTGGTGGAGCACCGAGGAGACCGTCGTCGCGATCTCGCCGACCCGCCACGACACTGTCACGTCGCCGAAGTCGATGACGGCGTCGGGAAGCGACCCGTCGGCAGGTCGCAGGATGTTGTCGTCCGTGATATCGAAGTGGCCGCCCTGGAGCGGGAGGCGGTCGGCGATCGGACGCAGGGCCGCGAGGGCGTCCCGCACGGCGTGATCGACGGTGGCCCGCACCCGCGCGTCGGGCTCGTCCGGCAGCAGCGTCTCGATCACGCGTTCGGCGTGGCGGAGGTCCCACTGCAGCACGCGGCTCGTCGCCGGATCGCCGAAGTCGGCGAGGGCGACGCTCACCCGGGCGGCGAGGTCGCCCATGCAGTGCACGACCGCGGGGGCGAGGTAGCCCGAACCCATGAGGGTCGTCCCGGAGATGTTCTCGATCACGCGCGCGTGGATGCGACCCTCGGACGAGTCCCACCACGCCGACAGCGGTCCGCGCGCACCCTGGACCAGCCGGGGGATACGCAGGCCCGGATCGCGGTCTGCCACGACGGCGGCGGCGCGGTCCTGCATCTCGATCTCACCCTCGGTGAAGACCGGGTTGCTCAGCTTCAACACGCCCAGCGGCTCGGTGTCGCCTCGGGCGAAGACACGGAAGTTCTGATCCTGCTGGCTGCCGAGCGCACGGACGTCGATCTCGATGCCGAAGTGCTGCGCGAACAGGCCTCGCACCTCATCGTCGCCGAGGGCGGGAGCGGACAGCTCCACCTGGCTGAAATAGTCGAACGCCTGCGTCATGGCCTCTCCTCCTGGGCTTCCGGCGTACTGGGCTCTCGGCGCGCGCGCTCGGCGCGGCTTCCCGATCTGTCACGGGCGAGCGCCCGCGCCCATCCCCGGCGTCGTCCGCCGGGCTCCGCCGCCGCGCGGATCGGGGCGGTCACGAGCGGTGCCGTCACATCGAAGGCGGGACCGCCGGGCACCGACTCGAGCAGTCGGCGGGTGTAGGCATCCCGCGGATCGGAGAAGACGTCCGCTGTCGAGCCGCGCTCGACGATCGCGCCGTGCAGGAGCACGACGACCTCGTCGCACAGTTGCTCGACCACGGCCAGGTTATGCGAGATGAACAGCATCGTGAGACCGAGCTGCTCGCGCAGCCGCCCGAGCAGGCGAAGGATCTCGGCCTGGGTCGAGACGTCGAGGGCCGAGGTGATCTCGTCCGCGATGATCACGTCGGGGTCGACGACGAGCGCCCGGGCGATCGCGATCCGCTGGCGCTGGCCACCCGAGAACTCGTGCGGGTAGCGCTCGACGGTGTCGGCATCGAGCGCGACCGACGACAGCGCCTCGACGATGCGGTCCTGATGCCGGCGCTGACGGGCGCGGACCGGGTCGATCGCCTCCGCGAGGGTCTGCCCGATCGTGCGTCGCGGATCCAGCGACGAGAACGGATCCTGCGGGATGTACTGCATGCGGCGGCGCCGGGGCTGGAGCGTGCGGCGGGTCGCCGCCGTGAGCTCCGTGCCGTCGAACACGATCGAGCCCGACGTCGCACGGTGGATGCCGACGATCGTCTTCGCGAGCGTGGACTTGCCCGATCCCGACTCGCCCACCACGCCCACGGCGCTGCCGCGGTCGACGGCGAGGTCGATGCCGGACAGCACACGGGTCATCCCGAGGCCGTGACCGAGGTCGACGTCGAGTCCGGAGATGGTCAGCACGGGGGATTCAGACACGGTCGCGCTCCTCGACGGGATGGGGGGTGGTCGTGAGGACGGGGGTGGCGGCGAGGAGCGCCCGGGTGTACGGATGCTGCACCTCGCGCCGACGCAACTCGTCCGCGGTCAGCCGCTCGACGATCTGCCCTGAGCGCATCACCAGCACCCGGTCGCACAGAGCCTCGACGACGCCGATGTCGTGGGAGATGAACAGGATGGCGGTGCTCTGATCGCGGTTGAGACGACGGAGCGAACGCAGCACCTCCGCCTGGACCGTGACGTCGAGCGCCGTCGTCGGCTCGTCGGCGATGAGCAGCTTCGGGTCGGTGACGAGGGATGACGCGATCGTCGCGCGCTGCAGCATCCCGCCGGACAGCTGGAACGGATGCTGCCCCATCACGGTCTGCGGTTCGCGGATCCGCATGTCGGTCAGCCCCGCGAGCAGGGTGGCGCGCGCGCGACGGCGGGACAGGCCCAGGTGCACCCGGGCGACCTCGGTGAGCTGGGCGCCCATCCGCAGAGCGGGGTTGAACGTCGAGCCCGGGTCCTGGTAGACGAGGCCGATTTCGCGCGCGAGCCGGCCGCGCTGCCGCCCGGACAGCAGGTCGAGGTCGCCGAGCCGCAGAACCCCCGCGTCCACCCCGACGCCGTCGGCCTGCAGGCGGGCGAGGGCCATCGCGGTCATCGACTTGCCCGACCC
>DATMTQ010000227.1:0-6755 GCA_035564095.1 Microbacterium sp.
GGCCGGGTGGTTCCCGGCCGGGCGGCGATCGCGCTGCGTCCTATCGCCAGCTGGACGCGAGCTGCCAGGCGGTCAGACTGTCGAGCGTCGCCGTGCCGCCGGTCGCGAACAGGCTGACGCCGGTGCTCGCCGGGTCGGGGAACACCTGGTCGGTGAGCGTCACTCGGCCCTGGCCGGCGTACACCTCGACGGAGTCGCGGTCGACGAGAACCCGCAGCGTGACGCCGCCGTGATCGAGCGCGAGCGGGGCGGACTTCACGTCCGGGAAGGCCGAGCTGAACCCGACGTTCCCGGAGTGCGTCCGGTCCAGGAACACCCGGCCGCTGTGCGTGTCGTAGCCGATCCGCGTGTACTGGGCTGCGCCATCCGCACCCGTGCCGGTGCGCACGTCCAGGCCGAACGTCTTCGCCGACCCGGCGGTGAGGTGCGCGGTGAGGTCCAGCGTCGAACCGGCGAGCTTCAGCGGCACGGTCGCGTCGGATGCTGCCACCCCCGCGATCTTCACGGGCGAAGAGCTCCGCAGCGACGCGATCGCGGCGACGGGCTGCTGCACGAGCTGCACCTTCCCGTCGATCGTGGCGAGCTTCATGGTGCGGGGGAGCGTCTCCGCCCCTTGCCACGGACTCGTCGGCACCTGGCCGGCATACGCCCAGTTGCTCATCCACGCGACCCCGATCCGCTGCCCGCCGGGCGCGCCGTTCCACGTGTTGAACGCGTAGAAGTCCGAGCCGAAGTCGACCCAGTGCGCACGCTCGTTCGCGCTCAGAGCCGGCTGGTCCGCGAGGCTGAAGTCGTCGGCGAGGATGTGGCCCCAGCCGCCGGTGCTGTGGTCGACGATCTGGATCTGCGCCTGCCGGCCCTGCAGGTCGCTGAGATCCCAGCTGGTCCAGTCGAGGTTCTCGCTGTTCGCGCCCGTCGCCGACCGCACCACCTGCCCGTCCACGAGCAGGTTCACGCTCGTCTGGGTGTCCCACGGCTGCACGGCGGAGTCCGCGAAGAGGATGTCGCCCACCATCAGATGGCCCCACCCGCCCGAGCCGTCGTTCTGGTCGACCACCTGGATCTGCGCCTGCCGTCCCTGGTACGCGGTGACGTCCCAGTTCGTCCAGGTGAGGGATCCGGTGCCGTTGCCGGTTCCGGATGCGACGACCTGACCGTCGACGAGCAGGTTGACCGCTGTCGGATTCGCCTGGCCCCACGGGTGCTCCCCGCCGGCGATCTGCAGGTCGATGAACGGCTTCGAGATCGTGAAGGCGGGCGACGTGATGGTGCCCTCGCTCTGGTCGCCGTCGGGCGCCCACGTGTCGAGCGCCTTCGCCGCGAGCTGGCCGCCCAGCTGTTCGGTCGACGGGCCCGAGGTCGCGAAGGAGCCCGTGGCCGTCCAGCCGAGGTCGCTGTACGTCGTGGTGCCCGGCGTCGAGAAGTCGGTGAACAGGGTGTGCGTCGGCAGCGTGCCGGCCGGCACGGCATCCGCCACGAACGGGTTGTCGCCGCCGCCGACCTGGAAGTTCAGGTGCGGCTTGTCGATCGTGAAGGCCGGGGAGGTGAGCGTGCCGGTGGAGCCGTCGCCGCCGTTGAAGCTGTTCACCAGGTGCGTGCCGTCGAAGCCGGTGACCGGTTGCTGGTCGGGCAGTGCCCCGGTGGCCGGGGCGTCCCCGAACGCGGTGCCCGTGGTCGTCCAGTCGCCGTAGGTGCCCGAGTCGAAGGCGTCGAGCGCGGTGCCGGCGGGCGGCGTGTACGTGGGTGCGTCGTCGGAGGTGAAGGTCGTGCCGTCGAAGTCGCCGACGAAGTACTGCACGCCGGTGCTGCCGACGCTGACGCTCATCACCCATTCGGTGTGGTGCGTGTCGCCGTCGACGGGCATCTCGTAGAGGTCCGGCATCTCCCACACGCCGCTCGTGGAGCCGCCCGGACCGAAGTCGCTCAGGTGGGTCCAGCTCTTGAGGTCGGGGGACGAATAGATCGCCACTTTGTGCTGGTCGGAGAGGGTGATGACCATCCGCCAGCTGTGCGCCGGCGCGTACCAGAACACCTTCGGGTCGCGGAAGTTCACCGAGGAGCTGTCGATCACCGGGTTGCCGGCGTAGCGGGTCCAGGTGCGGCCCTTGTCGGTGCTGTAGGCGAGGGACTGCTTCTCGACGTTCGTGCCGTCCTGCACGCTCGTGTACATCGCGACCATCGGCGGGTTCTTCGCCGTGCCGAAGCCGCTGGTGTTGCCGGGGTCCATGACCGCGCTGCCGGAGAAGAACGTGCTGCTGCCCTCGTCGTGCGCGGGCCCCGTGACCGGGATGTTCTTCCAGTGCACGAGGTCCGTGCTGGTTGCGCCCTGCCACGTGCCGAAGCTGAACAGGTAGTACTGACCGCCGTCGTAGACGAGGCCGTTGGGGTCGCCGATCCAGCCGGTCGGCAGGCTGTAGTGGAACTGCGGCCGGTACGGCTCGTCGTAGCCGGACGTGCCGGACGTGCCCGGGGTGGGTGCGGCCGCGGCCGCCGTCAGCGCCGGGACCGCGAGTGCGGCAGCCGCGACGACGGATGCCGCCGCCACCACTCTGCGCCGCCATCGTGCAGGGGACATCAGGGAACCTCCTCGTTCGTGATCACGCGTGATAATTCGATTTAGCACGCTCGCACAGTCTGACCCCGTTCGCGGCGGAGCGCAAGAGCAGCCGAGGATCAGGGATGCCGCGGCGCGGCGACGGAGTCCCGTTCGACGAGCTCGCCGATCACTTCCCGGCGCGTGGCCGCCGGCTCCCCGGCGATACGTGCGAGCAGCGTCTCGGCACCCTGGCGGCCGAGTTCGTAGAACGGCAGGCTCACCGTCGTCAGGGCGGGACGCACGCTGTCGGCGAGCTCCTCCTGGTCGTCGTAGCCCACGAGCGACAGGTCGTCCGGCACGGTGAGCCCGAGCGATTGGGCGGCCAGCAGCGCGCCCAGCGCGATGCGGTCGTTCCCGCACAGCAGTGCGGTGGGCCGGCGCGGCGCCTGCAGGATCGTGCGCGCCCGGTCGTAGCCGGAGTCGATGGTGTAGCGACCGGGGACGACGGTGCGTTCGCCCACCGGCAGGCCGGCATCCCGCATCCGCTCGAGGAACGCGGCGGTGCGCTGCTGCGCGGGCCAGTCGCCGTCGCCGGCGAGGCAGACGATGTCGCGGTGGCCGGCGTCGATGAGCCGCTGGGCGGCGAGCCCGCCGCCCGCATGTTCGGCGGGGAAGACCGCCGGGAGCTGCGGGCCGTCGGGTGCGGGGAAGCAGTTGATCAGGACCGAAGGCACCGAGGCGAGCTCGGGCCGGGGCGTCAGCTCTCGCGTGATCATCGAGGCGAACAGCAGGCCGTCGACGCGACGGTCCAGCAGCTCGCGCACCGCGGACCGTTCGACGTCGGGATCGCCGTCGGTGTTCACGAGCAGCAGCAGCCGGCCCGACGTCCACGCGGCATCCTGCACGGCCCGGATGATCTGGCCGGCGAAGGGCGACGCGGCGATGCCGTCGGTGAGCATGCCGATCGACTGCGTCTGCTGCAGGCGCAGCTGGCGGGCGGTCAGGTTCGGCCGGAAACCGAGCTCCTGTGCCGCCGCGATGATGCGGGCGCGGGTGTCCGGGGCGATGCGGGCGCCTTCGCGATCGTTCAGCACGAACGAGACGGCGGTGATCGAGACTCCCGCGGCACGGGCGACGTCGCGCATCGTGGGCCGACGCGGTGCGGCATCCTGCTCGTCGCCCACATCGTCCTCCCCGGCGATCCCCCGAAACTCAGCCTACGGGACCGCCGAGACCCGGCCCGGCCGACGAGACGGGCTCGGCCCGGCTCCGTCTCGTCGGCGAGACCACGTTTGGATGAGGATGCCGCCCGCGGGACCGATTCCTCCGGATCCGATCCAGGTGGCTCGGCGCGTCGCTACGATCGGCGCCATGAACCAGGAACGCTGGCAGCGCCTCACCGAATGGCCGCTCATCGCGGCGTCCGCACTCTTCCTTGTCGCGTACGCGTGGGAGGTCATCGCCGACCTCCAGGGTTCCGCGCTGACGGCGGGCGAGACCGTGATCGGGATCACCTGGGCGGTGTTCCTGCTCGACTACGCCGTGAACCTGGTGCTCGCCTCGCGCCGATGGCACTGGTTCTCGACGCACCTGTTCGACCTCGCCATCGTCGTGCTGCCGATGCTGCGCCCGCTGCGTGTGCTGCGGCTCGTGACCCTGCTGAGGGTGCTCCAGCGCACGGCCGGTGCCGCGCTGCGTGGACGCATCCTCATCTATGTCGCGTCGGCGGCGTCGCTGCTCGTGTTCGTCGCGTCGCTGGCCGTTCTCGACGTCGAGCGACCGGCCCCCGGCGCGCACATCACCTCGTTCGGCGATGCGCTGTGGTGGGCGTTCGAGACCGTCACGACCGTGGGCTTCGGCGACTTCACGCCCGTCACGATCGAGGGCAGGTTCATCGCCGTGGGACTCATGATCGGCGGCGTCGCCCTGATCGGTCTGGTCACGGCGACCCTCGCGTCGTGGATCATCGAGCGGATCGTCGAGCGCGACGAGACGAAGAACGCCGCCACCGTCGCGCACATCCAGGCGCTCGAGGCGAAGATCGACGCGCTCACCGACGCGCTGAACCGGGAGGCGTGACTACGCCCACAGCTCGCTGAAGGCGATCGGTCGTCCCACGAGGCGTTCGGCGGCGCGGTGCCCCGAGCGCAGGGCCGCGGTCACGGTGGCCGGGTCATCCGTCCACGTCGCCTCCCCGGCGAGGTGCAGCGCGCCGCCGCCGATCGGCGTGGCGAGCAGGTCGTGGTCGGCGGGTGACCCGCCCGGGGTCAAGTACGCGTACGAGCCACGCGCGAACGGGTCGTCCTGCCAGCGGGTGACCGTCACGGATGCCGGCGACGGCACGCGGTCGCCGTAGAGCTCGCCGAGCGATGCGAGCACGGATGCCGCGATCGCGTCGTCGTCCCATGTGCGCGTCCCGATCGCCGCCGGTCCGGCGGCGAATGTGAGCAGCGTCGGGATGCCGTGCAGCGCGGTCAGGTCGTACCAGGAGTGCCACCACAGGGCGCCCTCGCCCTGCCGGCGGACGGCGTACACGCCGTCGTCCCAGAACCTCGCGTCGAAGCGCAGGAACACCTTCTCGAAGGCGTTCATCTCCAGACCCGCGAGCGCGTCGGCCACCGGCGACGGGAGCGGCGGCTCGATCGCGAACGCGTCCGACTTCAGCACCCCGACGGGCACGGTGACGATCGCGTGCGCCGCGCGCAGCGTCGCGTCGCCGGCGGTCACCGCGGCACCGGCGTCCGACCAGTCCACGCGCGACACCTCGTGGCCGAGCCGCACGTCGAGCCCGTCCGCCAGGTGCGCAGCCAGGGCGTCGTAGCCGTCCGGGAACACGACCTCGTCTCCGTCGATCCGGTCATCGTCGAGGCCGTGCGCGTCGAGCCTGCTCGCGTGTACGCCGTACTGCTCCTCCGACCGGTGCAGCGCGAACTCGCGCACCCGCGCTGCGCGCTGCGGGTCCCAGCCGAGCCGCGCGAGCGCGTCGTCGACCGCCCGGGCATACGTCGCGCCCGGCTCGGTCGCCGCGATCGTGGCCGCGAGCTGCGCGTCGAACGCGTGCACGTCCTGCGCGAACGCGGATGCCGCGGCCGGGGCCAGGCGGGCGGCATCCGGCCCGTAATACGCGATCGGCCTTCCGTCCGGCTGGTAGCTGCCGACCGTGAACTCCATCTCCCGCATGCCGAACGCGCGCACGATGTCGGCGAGCGGATTGCCGTGGACCCCGTGGATCCAGGATGCCCCGAGGTCGGTGACGCCCGCCTCGGTGCGGGCGGAGTGCAGGCGCCCGCCCACCCGGTCGCGGGCCTCGAGCACTACCACGCCTCGTCCCGCCCGCTGGATCAGCCGCGCCGCCGTGAGGCCCGCGACCCCGGCGCCGACGACGACCGTCTCGATGGGGGCATCCGTCATGGGTCCATCCTGCCGCGCTGTGACCGCCGACGGGCTCGAGCCGCCGGCCGACCGCGCGGGATCGCCCGGCGAAACGCTTGTCCGCAAAATACCTTCGCCAATAAGGTATTCGCAGACGCGCGGTCGACGATGCCGCGCACGACGAGGGAGCGCACCATGGGCGACGTCACGGCATCGGAGCTCACGTTGGAGGAGAAGGCCTCGCTCACCAGCGGTGCGGACTTCTGGCACCTCAAGGGCGTGGACCGACTCGGCATTGCGCAGATCATGGTGACCGACGGCCCGCACGGCCTGCGCAAGCAGGGCGGCGACACCGACCACCTCGGCCTCGCCGGCAGCGTCCCGGCGACGTGCTTCCCGCCCGCCGTGGCGCTCGGCTCGTCGTGGGATGCCGCCCTGGCCGAGCGGGTGGGCATCGCTCTCGGGGTCGAGTCGGCGATCGAGGATGTCGCGGTGATCCTCGGGCCGGGGATCAACATCAAGCGCTCGCCGCTGTGCGGCCGCAACTTCGAGTACTTCTCCGAGGACCCGATCGTCTCCGGCGTGATGGGCACGGGACTGGTGCTCGGCATCCAGTCGCAGGGCGTCGGGGCGTCGCTCAAGCACTTCGCCGCCAACCAGCAGGAGACCGACCGGCTGCGCTCCTCGAGCGATGTCGACCCCCGCGCGCTGCGGGAGATCTACCTGCGCGGCTTCGAGCGCGTGGTCGAGAACGCCCAGCCGTGGACCGTGATGTGCTCGTACAACCGGATCAACGGCGTGTACGCGTCGGAGGACCCGTGGCTGCTCACGCAGGTGCTGCGCGGCG
>DATMTQ010000228.1:0-2088 GCA_035564095.1 Microbacterium sp.
TGGCGCTGCGCGGGGCGCGCCGGGTGCCCGGCATCCAGCGGCGGCCCGCCGGCGGAACCGGCGCCGTCGAACCGGATGCCGTCGCACCGGACGCCGTCGAACCGGACGAAGGGCAGGATGCCTGATGCGCATCGATCGCGAGCGGTACGCCGCCCTCTTCGGCCCGACCACGGGCGACCGGGTGCGGCTCGGCGACACCGACCTGTGGATCCAGGTCGAGCAGGACCTCACCTTCGGCGGCGAAGAGGCCGTGTTCGGCGGCGGCAAGTCGATCCGGGAGTCCATGGCCCAGGGGATGTCCACCCGCGCCGACGGCGCCCCCGACACCGTCATCACGAATGTGATCGTGCTGGACTGGTGGGGCGTCGTGCGCGCCGACGTCGGCATCCGCGACGGACGCATCGCGGCGATCGGCCGCGCCGGCAATCCCGACATCGCCGACGGGGTGCATCCCGATCTCGTCATCGGGCCGTCCACCGACGTGATCTCGGGCGAGGGCCGCATCCTCACCGCGGGCGGCATCGACTCGCACGTGCACCTGCTGTCGCCCTCGCAGATCCACGAGGGGATCGCGACCGGCATCACGACCGTGTTCGGCGGCGGCACCGGCCCGTCCGAGGGCTCGAAGGCGACCACCGTGACGCCCGGCGCCTGGCACCTGCAGACGATGCACCGGGCCATGGACCACCTGCCGGTCAATGTGCTGCTGCTCGGCAAGGGCAACACCGTCTCGCGCGAAGGGCTGCGCGAGCAGGCCCTCGCCGGCGCGGGCGGCTACAAGGTGCACGAGGACTGGGGCTCCACGCCCGCCGCGATCGACGCGGCCCTGCGCGCCGCCGACGAGTGGGGGCTGCAGGTGGCGCTGCACTCCGACTCGCTCAACGAGGCCGGGTTCGTGCAGTCCACGATCGACGCGATCGGCGGCCGCGGCATCCACGCGTTCCACGTGGAGGGCGCCGGCGGCGGGCACGCGCCCGACATCCTCTCGATCGCGTCGCTGCCGAACGTCATCCCCGGGTCGACCAACCCCACCCTGCCGCACACCGTCAACACCGTCGCCGAGCACCTCGACATGCTCATGGTGTGCCACCATTTGAACCCGGCGGTGCCCGAGGACCTCGCGTTCGCGGAGTCCCGCATCCGTGCGACGACGATCGCCGCCGAGGACATCCTGCACGACATGGGCGCGCTGTCGATCACGTCGTCGGATGCCCAGGCGATGGGCCGCATCGGCGAGGTGATCGCCCGCACCTGGCAGGTGGCGCACGTCATGAAGCACCGGCGCGGGATGCTCGGAGGCGCGCTGCCTGCCGACAACGAGCGCGCCCGCCGCTACGTCGCGAAGTACACCATCAACCCGGCGATCGGGCACGGCATCGACCACGTCGTCGGCTCGGTCGAGCCCGGCAAGCTCGCGGACCTCGTGCTGTGGGACCCGCGGTTCTTCGGCATCCGTCCGGAGGTCGTCATCAAGGGCGGCGGCATCGTGTGGGGCTCCCTCGGCGACCCGAACGCATCGATCCCGACGCCGCAGCCGACCCTGATGCGGCCGGCGTTCGCGGATGCCGTCGGGGCCGACCTGTCGGTGTCTTTCGTTTCGCCGGCCGCGCTCGACGACGGGCTCGAGGATCGCCTCGGCCTGCGCCGCAAGCTCGTCGCGGTGCGCGACACGCGCGCGGTGACCAAGGCGGACCTGAAGAACAACGACGCCCTGCCGCGCATCGACATCCGTCCCGACACGTTCGCGATCTCGATCGACGGCGAGACCGTCGAGCCCGCCCCGGTCGACCGCGTGCCGCTCGCCCAGCTGTACTCGCTGTTCTGAGAGGACCGGATGACCGCCACCGCGTCGAGCACGATCGGGATGCTGCTCGCCGATGCCCGCTTGCCCACCGGCGGACACGCCCACTCGGCCGGGGTGGAGCCGGCGCTGCTGGGAGGGATGCCGGCCTCCGAGGCGCCCGCGCTCATCCGCGGGCGGGCTGTGACGACGTCGCTGCTGGAGGCCGGTACCGCGGTGGTCGCCCGGCACCGGTTCGCCGTGGACGGCCAGGTCGACGAGGTCGTCGCGGCGTGGGCGGCGCGCAC
>DATMTQ010000229.1:0-5678 GCA_035564095.1 Microbacterium sp.
GGTCCTCGGGCACCCGGTCGGCATCGGCGACGAGCCGCGCTCGGCCCCACGCACGGCGCAGGCCCGCGGCATCCCGCGGCGGGCGGAGCGCCGTCGCGTACAGCACCGTGTTGAGTCCCCGCGTGCCGACGAGGCGGTGGAACAGCGGCGCCCGCTCCGACGAACCGGCAGGCTCCCCCAGCAGCACGAGTCGCGAGACCCGCTCGGGGTGCGCGATCGCGAACGCGAGGGCGAAATAGCCGCCCATCGAGTTGCCCGCGAGCGCGGCCCGATCGAGCCCGAGGCCGTCCATGAGCCCCGCGATGAACGCGGCGCCGTGCCGGCGCAGCTCCACGCCGCGGTAGTCGAACGGACCGGTCATGCCGCACCCCGGCCGATCCGGCAGCACCAGGCGGAATCGGTCGGCGAGCCGCTCGACGAGAGGCAGCCACGACGCGGCGACGCTGTTGCCGCCGTGCACGAGGATGACGGGGTCTCCCCGGCCGACCTCGGTGACGTGCACCCGCACCCGCGGATCGCGCAGCTCGACGGTGCGGCTCGTCGTGGGAAGTCCGCGCTGCGCGTACAGCTCCCGCTGCATCCGGTCGAAATCTTCGGCGTCCATCCGACACTCCAATTTCACTGAGTGGTACTCATCGAATATGGACTAGCATGACCCCGATGGATGACTACGTCAAGAGGCGCGTCTACACAGCCCCGGGCCGTCGCGCCCGGGCGGATGCCACCCGCCGACGCATCGCGGATGCCGCGGCGGAGCTGTTCGCGAGCGGCGGCTACGCGGCGACGAGCACGCGGGCCGTGGCATCCGCCGCCGATGTGTCCGAGGCATCCGTGTTCGCCAACTTCGGGTCGAAGGCGCGGCTCCTCGAATCCGTGATCGTCGACCGCGTGACCGCGGACCCCGACTTCCCCCTGGCCGAGCGCGGGATGCTCGTGCCCGGCATGCCGCGCGCGGATGCCGCGGCGACGTTCGCCCGCATCGTGCGACGGGCCCACGAACGCAGCTGGCGACTGCTCGCCGCCGGGCTCGCCGCGGCGGACGACGACCCTGATCTGGCGACCACGATGCGGCACGGCGCCGAGCGCCGCCTCGCCGACATCCGCTGGTTCGCCGCCGAGGTGCTCGACGCAGATGCCCCCGGCCGGGTGGCCGAGGGCATCTGGGCGGTCGGGGCGGTGGAGCCGTACCGGCAGCTCGTCGTGGAGCGAGGCTGGACGCCGGGCCGTTACGAGGAGTGGCTCGCGCGGATGGTCCTCGCGACGGCGGGGGCTACTCCCCCGAACTCGTGACCACGAGCCCGCTGCCGTCCGCTGCGACATCCACCCGCACGGTGTCGCCGTCGCGCACGCGGCCGGCCAGCAGCGCCATCGCCAGGCGGTCCTGGATCTCGCGCTGCATGAGCCGGCGCAGCGGCCGGGCGCCGAACACCGGATCGTAGCCGCGCTCGGCGAGCCAGGCGCGGGCATCCGGGGTGACCGCCAGCGACAGGCGACGATCGTGCAGGCGCTCTTGCAGCGCGTCGACGGAGAGCTCCACGATCTGCGCGAGGTCGTCCTCGCTCAGCGACTGGAACATCACGATGTCGTCGAGCCGGTTGATGAACTCCGGCCGGAACGCCTGGCGCACGAGCGCCATCACCTGCTCGCGGCGCACCTCGACCGACAGCGTCGGGTCGATCAGGATCGGCGAGCCGAGGTTCGAGGTGAGGATCAGGATGACGTTGGTGAAGTCGACCGTGCGGCCCTGGCCGTCGGTGAGCCGTCCGTCGTCGAGCACCTGCAGCAGCACGTCGAACACCTCGGGGTGCGCCTTCTCGACCTCGTCGAGCAGCACCACCGAGTAGGGGCGCCGGCGTACGGCCTCGGTGAGCTGGCCGCCCTGCTCGTACCCGATGTAGCCCGGAGGTGCTCCCACGAGCCGCGCGACGGAGTGCTTCTCGCCGTACTCGGACATGTCGATGCGCACCATGGCGTGCTCGTCGTCGAAGAGGAACTCGGCGAGCGCCTTCGCGAGCTCGGTCTTGCCGACGCCGGTCGGGCCGAGGAACAGGAACGAGCCGGTCGGCCGGTTCGGGTCGCTGATGCCCGCGCGCGAGCGGCGCACGGCATCCGACACCGCGGCGACGGCCTCCTTCTGGCCGATGAGCCGCTTGCCGAGCTCGGACTCCAGGCGCAGCAGCTTCTCGGTCTCGCCCTGCATGAGGCGGCCGAGGGGGATGCCGGTCCACGCCGAGATGACGGCGGCGATGTCCTCGTCGGTGACCTGGTCGTTGACCATGCGGTCTTCGGTGCTCTCGGCGCCTTCGGCTGCGGCGACCTCGCGCTCGAGCCCGGGGATCTCGCCGTACAGCAGCCGGGACGCCTTCTCGAGGTTGCCCTCGCGCTGGGCGAGCTCGGCCTCGACCCGTGCCTTGTCGAGCCGGTTCTTCAGCTCGCCGACACGGTTGAGCGTGGCACGTTCGCGCTCCCACCGGGCCTGCAGGTCGGAGAGCCGCGCCTGCTCGGCGGACAGGTCGGTGCGCAGCGCCTCGAGACGCTCCTTGGACGCGGCATCCTTCTCGCGCTTGAGGGCGAGTTCCTCGAGCTTCAGGCGGTCGACGTGCCGGCGCAGTTCGTCGATCTCGACCGGGGCCGAGTCGATCTCCATGCGCAGTCGGGACGCCGCCTCGTCGATGAGGTCGATGGCCTTGTCGGGCAGCTGGCGGCTGGGCAGGTACCGGTGCGACAGGGATGCCGCGGCCACGAGCGCGCCGTCGGCGATGGCCACCTTGTGGTGGGCCTCGTACCGCTCCTTGAGCCCGCGCAGGATCGCCACGGTGTCCTCGACGCTGGGCTCGCCGACGTACACCTGCTGGAAGCGGCGCTCGAGGGCGGCATCCTTCTCGATGAACTGGCGGTACTCGTCGAGCGTGGTGGCGCCGATGAGTCGCAGCTCGCCGCGGGCGAGCATGGGTTTCAGCATGTTGGAGGCCGCGACCGATCCCTCGCCGCCGCCTGCGCCCATGAGCACGTGAAGCTCATCGATGAAGGTGATCACGCGGCCTTCGGACTCGGTGATCTCCTTGAGCACCGACTTGAGGCGCTCCTCGAACTGGCCGCGGTACATGGCGCCGGCGACGAGGGCGGAGATGTCGAGGGTGACGAGTTCCTTGTCCTTGAGGGACTCGGCGACGTCGCCCGCGACGATGCGCTGGGCGAGCCCTTCCACGACGGCGGTCTTGCCGACGCCGGGTTCCCCGATGAGCACGGGGTTGTTCTTGGTGCGCCGGGTCAGTACCTGGCTGATGCGGCGGATCTCGCTGTCGCGTCCGATCACGGGGTCGAGCTTGCCCTGGCGGGCACGGTCGGTCAGGTTGATGCCGAACTGCTCGAGGGCGCTCTGGGACTCCTCCTGTCCCGGCTGCTGGGTTGCGTTCATCTGTCTCCTTGAAACTGGTCGACTCAAAGTTGAGTCGTTATGGCTCAACTTTAGCAGAGACCAGACCCCGGCTCAAGACAGGGCCTGCTGCCACCTCGGATGCCGCCAAGACGGCTCCCCTCGTTTCGGACGAGGGGGATTGATCGAATGCGGATCAGGATGCCGCATCCGGCCCGCATTCCGTCCATCCCCCTCGGCTGAAACGAGGAACCGGCCGGCGAGCCGCCGGCATCCCACGGCATCCGCCGCCGCAAGACGCGAGAGACCCCCGGGGCATCCCCGGGGGTCTCTCGAATGGTGCGGCCGCTTACGCCTCGCCGCGCTTGATCAGCTTCCCGGTGGGCGTGCGGCCGTCGACGGTGCCGCCGCGCAGGACGGTGCGGCGCACGACGCCCGACAGCTCCTTGCCGGCGTAGGCCGACACGGGGTTCTTGTGGTGCAGCTTGGCCTTCTCGACGACGAACGTCTCCTCCGGCGCGAAGACGGCGAAGTCCGCGTCGTTGCCGACGGCGATGGCGCCCTTGCGCTGCAGACCCGACACCGTGACGGGTCCGGTGGTCATCCAGCCGACGACGGTCTCGAGCGGGATGCCGCGCGTCTGCGCCTGCGTCCACACCAGCGGCAGCCCGAGCTGCAGCGACGAGATGCCGCCCCACGCGGTGGCGAAGTCGCCGCCCGCGGGCTCCTTGAGGTCGACCGTGGCCGGCGAGTGGTCGGACACGATGCAGTCGATGACGCCCTCCTCGAGGCCCTGCCACAGCAGGTCGCGGTTGGACTCCTCGCGGATCGGCGGGCAGCACTTGAACGCGGTCGCGCCGTCCGGGATCTCCTCCGCGGTGAGCGTCAGGTAGTGCGGGCAGGTCTCGACGGTCAGGCGCACGCCCTCGGCCTTGGCGGCCTTGATCTGCTCGAGCGAGTCCGACGACGACAGGTGCAGGATGTGCGCGCGGGCGCCGGTGCGGCGGGCGCGATCGATGACGTCCCTGATGCCGGTGTTCTCGGCGTCGCGGGGGCGGGATGCCAGGAAGTCGTCGTAGTCCGGGCCGGGATGCTGCGGTGCGTCCTCGATGACGTGCGCATCTTCGGCGTGCACGATCAGCAGCGAGTCGAAGTCCTTGAGCTCGGTCATGTCGGTCTCGACCTCGTCGAGCGACAGCGGAGGGAACTCGTCGACGCCCGACGGCAGCAGGAAGCACTTGAAGCCGAACACGCCCTCCTCGTGCAGGGGACGCAGCTGCGCCGTGTTGCCCGGGATCGCGCCGCCCCAGAAGCCCACGTCGACGTGCGCCTGGTCGCGGGCGACATCCTGCTTGGTGTGCAGGGCGTCGACGTCGACGGTCGGCGGGATGCTGTTCAGCGGCATGTCGATGACCGTGGTGACGCCGCCGGCGGCGGCGGCGCGGGTGGCGGACGCGAAGCCTTCCCACTCGGTGCGGCCGGGCTCGTTGATGTGCACGTGACTGTCGACGAGGCCGGGAAGCAGCACCTCGTCGTCGGCGACGTCGATCACCTCGGCGCCGGAAAGATCTGCGCCGAGCGGCTCGATCGCGGCGATGACGCCGCCTGTCACACCCACTTCACGGGGACCGAAGCCCTCGGCGGTGAGCACCCGTGCGCCACGCAGAACGAGGTCGAATGTGTCTGTCATCAGTGCCCTCCCTGGGCGATCTCAGCGGCGTCCGCGACGATGCGGGCGCCGATTTCGGTGACGAAGCGCCCGGCGTCCGCGATCGCGGTGGGCACATCCGGGGCGATGTCGGTCAGAGCATACGTCCGGGCGAAGCCGGCCGCGCTCAGCTGTTCGGGGGTGAGGAGCGCCCGTCCGCAGATCGCGATCACCGGCACGCCGGCATCCTTCGCGACCTGGGCGACCCCGATGGGCGCCTTGCCGCCGAGGCTCTGCTCGTCGAGGCTGCCCTCGCCGGTGATGACGAGGTCGGCGGATGCCACCCGCTCGGCCAGCCCGGTGAGTTCCTGCACGACCTCGACACCCGGCCGGCGCTCGGCGCCGAGCACGGCCATCGCCGCGTAGCCGACGCCGCCGGTAGCGCCGGCCCCGGGGGCGTCGACGACGTCGCGTACGCCGGGCTGCGCGACGAGCAGCGCGGCGAAGTGCCCGAGGGCCGCGTCGAGGAGCTTCACGTCCTGCGGGTCCGCGCCCTTCTGCGGCCCGAACACGGCGGGCGCGCCGCGCTCCCCGAGAAGCGGATTGTCGACGTCGCCGGCGAGGATGACGGTCGCGTGCGCGAGCCGCCCGTCG
>DATMTQ010000230.1:0-7973 GCA_035564095.1 Microbacterium sp.
TCGCCACCGGCCGCGACGCCGCGCGCCTCGAGCCGCTCGCCGATCTCGGCGCGGAGCCCGCGGTGTGCGACGTCACCGACGAGCAGCAGGTGACCGACCTCGCCGCCCGGCTGCACGGCCGCGGCGTGCGGGTCGACGGCATCCTTCCCCTCGTCGGCGGCTGGCGCGGCGGGGGCGGGCTCGCCGGTCAGACCGACGCGGACTACCGCGTGCTCGAAGCATCCCTCACCGCGCTCCGGCACGTCTCGCGCGCGTTCGACGCCGACCTGCAGGCGTCGGATGCCGGTCGCCTCGCGATCGTCTCATCGGTCGCCGTCGCCCGGCCGCTCGCCGGCGGCGCGAACTACGCCACGGTGAAGGCCGGAGCCGAGGCGTGGACCCGCGCCGTCGCCCAGGGCCTCGCGAAGGCCGCGCGGGATGCCGATCGCCCGTTGCGGTCGGCGGCGGTCATCTTCCGGGTGAAGGCCCTCGCCGGTCTCGAGGCATCCCTCGCCACCGCGTTCGCCGCCCTCTGGCAGCAGGATGCCGCCGAGCTCAACGACAGCGTCATCGAGCTGAGCTGACGCGGCCGCGCCGGCATCCGTCGCGGCGTGCGCGCGGTCTCGATCCGTCACGGACGCACCCCCGCGGGGGCCGAACGTGACGGATCGGCGCCCGCGGCGGCCCACCCCGCGCGCCCCAGCCATCCGAACTAGATTGGATCCTCGTGACTCCCCTCCACGACACCGCCGTGCGCGGCTTCGCCTCCGACAACTACTCCGGCGTGCACCCGGAGGTGCTCGCCGCGATCGCCGAGGCCAACGGCGGACACCAGGTCGCATACGGGGAGGATGCCTACACCGACCGCCTGCAGCAGGTGTTCGCCGCGCATTTCGGTGAGCCGGTCGAGGCGTTCCCGGTGTTCAACGGCACCGGTGCGAACGTCACCGCGATCCAGTCGCTGCTGCCCCGCTGGGGCGCCGTGGTCGCGGCGAAGACCGCGCACATCAACACCGACGAGGGCGGAGCGCCCGAGCGGGTCGCGGGCATCAAGATCCTGCAGGTGGAGACCCCCGACGGCAAGCTCACGCCCGAACTCATCGACCGCGAGGCCTGGGGCTGGGGCGACGAGCACCGTGCCCAGCCGCTCGCGGTCTCGATCACGCAGTCCACCGAGCTCGGCACCCTATACACCCCCGACGAGCTGCGCGCGATCGCCGACCACGCCCACGCGCTCGGCATGCGGGTGCACCTCGACGGAGCCCGGCTCGCGAACGCGGCGGCTGCCCTCGGCGTGCCGCTGCACGCCTTCACGCGCGACGTCGGGGTCGACATCCTGAGCGTCGGGGGGACCAAGAACGGCGCCCTCGGAGCCGAGGCCATCGTCGTGCTGAACCCCGAGGCATCCCGCGGCCTGAAGTTCCTGCGCAAGCTCAACATGCAGCTGGCCTCCAAGATGCGGTTCGTCTCGGCGCAGCTGATCGCGCTGTACGAGGGCGACCTGTGGCTGCGCAACGCCGGCCACGCCAACGCGATGGCCGCGCGCCTGCGCACCGGGATCGAGGCTGGGCTCGCCGACGGCACCGTTCGGGGCGTCGGGTTCTCGCAGCGCACCCAGGTCAACGGCGTGTTCGCGACCCTGCCCGACGGCGTGGCCGATCGCCTGCGGGAGAGCTTCCGGTTCTACGACTGGGATGCCGCCCGCAACGAGGTGCGGTGGATGTGCTCGTTCGACACGTCCGAGGACGACATCGACGCGTTCCTGGCCGCGATCGCCCGCGAGACCACCCGCTGAATCCCCCGGCGCCGGCACAGGCGGGCGCCGCCGCGCAGTCGAGCAGGATTCGAGAAGCATCCGGATCGCGGCGTTCCTAGAGTCGAAGCATCAACCGACGAAAGGATGCCGACATGGCTGACAGCGGACTGTCCGTGCAGGAGCGCGAAGCGGTCAAGCAGCGCGCGAAGGAGCTGCGGGCGCAGGAGAAGGCCGGCAAGGATCGCGCGGCGGGCGACGCCGCGGTGCGCGAGGCGATCGCCAAGCTCGGCGACTCCGACCGCGCCACCGGCGAGGGACTCTACCGGGTCGTGACGAAGGTGGCACCCCAGCTGCTGCCGAAGACGTACTACGGGATGCCGGCGTTCGCGAACGAAGCCGGCAAGCCGGTGGTGTTCCTGCGACCGGCCGACAAGTTCGGCGAGCGCTACGCGACCATCGGCTTCGAGGATCGCGCCGCCCTCGACGACGGCGAGCTGTGGCCGGTCGCGTTCGCCGTGCCCGCCTGGAGCGCGCAGGTGGAGGCGCGGGTCGAAGACCTCGTGCGCACCGCGACCCGCTGAGCCGGGGCCGCCGCGGCGGCTCACCCTCCGGCCGCACACGTCCCAGCCACGAACAGCGGGCGACGGTGCCGGTGGTCCGGCTACAGTCGCTCCGGCCGGAACCCGTAGCCGACGAGCCGCGCCAGCACGGGTTTGAGCAGCGGCAGGGCGTACCGCAGGAACGCCCGCTGCCCGCGGGTCGGCGGGTTCGCGATCAGGTCCGGCAGCTGTCCGGAGGCGATCCGCCCGTGCACGACGCGCTGCACGGCCTGCATCGCCGCCGTCGGCCACTCCCGTCGCCGCTGCACGGCGGCGCAGGCCCGGTCCACGGCATGGTGGTCCTGCTGCTGCAGCGCCGGCACCAGCAGGCGGGCGGATGCCACGGCATCCTGCACCGCGTAGTTGATGCCGACCCCGAACACCGGGGACATGGCGTGCGCGGCATCACCGATGCACAGGAGCCCGGGCCGCCACCAGGTCTCGAGCCGGTCGATCTGCACCGACAGGAGCTTGACGTCGTCGATCGCCGCGAGGTCGTCCGCCACCGGGGCGAGCCGCGGCACCGCGCGCGCGATGCGGGCGCGGAACGGCTCGATCCCGTCGGCGCGCACCTGCGCGAACGACCCCTTCGGGATCAGCAGGGCGCACTGGAGGTACTCCGGCCGCGGGATGGTCACCACGAGGCCGTCGGCGCTGATCCAGCCGAGAGTGTCGGGCATCGGATCGGCGGGTCGCGGCATCCGGAACCAGGCGACGTCGGTGGCGACGCCGGATGCCAACGGCTCGAGCCCGGCCGCCTCCCGCACCGTCGAGGCGCGGCCGTCGCACGCGACGACGAGGTCGGCGGCGACCTGCTCGCCCGACGCCAGGGTCACGCCGCGGATGCGTCCGCCGCGCGTGATCACGTCTTCGACCTCGGCGCCCATCAGCAGGTGGAACGAGGGCAGCGCGGAGGCCTCGTCGGCGAGCAGCTCCAGCAGGTCCCACTGCGGCATGAGGGTGATCAGGCGATTGGGCGCCGGCAGGCTGGAGAAGTCGATCGCGTGGATGCGGATGCCGTCGACGACCACGTCCAGGCGCCGCAGCGGCGTGTGCGCGATGGCCTCGAACCGGGCCCGCAGGCCCAGCGCATCGATGAGGTTCAGCGTCGAGGGGTGCACCGTGTCGCCGCGGAAGTCGCGGAAGAAGTCGTCGTGCTTCTCGAGCACCGTGACGTCGATGCCGGCCCGGGCCAGCAGCAGCCCGAGCATGAGACCGGCCGGTCCCCCGCCGGCGATGCAGACCGTGGTGCGGCGGGACATGGCATCCGCTCCTACCGGAGCGCCCCGACGCTCGCGAGTGCCATGCGCACCAGGGTGCCGCGGCCGCCCTCCATCTCGGCGGCGACCTCGTCGGATGCCGCCTCCTCCGGCGTCATCCAGGTCACCTCGAGGGCATCCTGGCGCGGCTCGCAGGTGCCGGTGACCGGCACCACGAACGCCATCGACACCGCATGCTGCCGGTCGTCGTGGAATGCTCCGAGCCCCGGCATCGGGAAGTACTCGACCACCGTGAACGGATTCGGCTGCGGCGGCAGCAGCGGGAAGGCCATCGGTCCGAGGTCGTTCTCGAGGTGCCGGAACAGGGCGTCGCGCAGCGGCTCGGCGTACCGGACGCGGCCGGACACGATGGTGCGGGTGATCTCGCCGAGCGCGGTGGCGCGCAGCAGCATCCCGACCTCGGTGACCACGCCCATGCCGTCGACGCGCACCGGGACGGCCTCGACGTACAGCATCGGCAGTCGGCGGCGGGCCTCGGCGAGCTCGATGTCGCTGAGCCATCCGGGGTTGGACATGTTCCCGGGCGGCGGGCCGAAGGGCTCGTCGCCGGCGGGCTCGGGGTCGGGGGTGCGGACCGGCATGCCCCCCATTCTGCCCCCGCACCCCTCCGGAGCCGCGGATCCCCGCGCCACGCCCTTCACGGTTCGCCGACCCCATGGGTTGCCGGCTGAGAAAAGCAATTTGCGCTGAGCGCAAACTCTCTCTTCCACCATCTGATAAACGGGCATAGCCTGCCGGTCATGTCACCGTCCGCCGTCGCATCGAAGCGCATCGCCGAGCCTCCGACCGGGAGCTTCGACCGGGTCACGCATGTGCTCCTCGCCCTCGCCCACATGGATGCACCGCGCATCGCCGAGATCGGTGCGTTCACGGGGCTCCCCGTCAGCGCCGTCTATCGCTGCATCGCGTCGCTGGTGGAGGCCGGCCTCGTCGAAGAGGGGCCGACCCACGGCCGCTACCACGCCGGGGCGGTGACCATCTCCCTGGCGGAGCGGTATCGGCGCAGCTCGCTGAGCGCCGGCCACACCGCGCGGAGCCTCGCCGAACTGGCCGCGCACACGCAGGAGTTCGCGGCGCTGCTCATCCGCAGCGGCGACGAGATCGTCTGCGTCGACGCCGCCGACGGGTCCCGGGTGCTGCGGTGCTCGTTCACGATCGGCGAGGTCGTTCCGATGATCGCCGGCGCCAGCGCGAAGGCCGTCCTCGCGCACCTTCCCGACGAGGAGGTGCGGGAGGTGCTCGACCGCAACGGCGTCACCGAAGCCGATGCGGAGCGGGTCCGGGCCTCGCTCCCCGGCATCCGCGAACGTGGCTTCGCCGTCAGCTCGGACGAGGTGGACGAGGGCGTGTGGGGCGTCTCCGCGCCCGTCTTCAGCCATGGATCCGTGGTCGGATCCGTGAGCACGATGGCGCCGGTGTTCCGAGCCAACCAGCTCACCGTCCGCGCAGTGCGAGCCACCGTCATGGCGGCGCAGGCACTCACACGACTCGACCTGAGCCTGTGACCGCAATGCGTCTGCCCGGAGGTCGACCATGACGATCCTCGATGGAACCGCACTCACGATCGACGACGTGCTGCGCGTCGGCGCGCACGCGCACCCGCAGCTTGAGATCGCCGATGACGCCCGCGAGCGCGTCGCCGCGTCATGGATGCTGGCCGACGAGCTCGCCGGCAGCCGCCCCGTGTACGGCCGCACCACCGGCGTGGGCGCGAACCGCGACACGACGGTCGCGCAGGACGTCTCTTCGGACCTGCGCCTGTTGCGCAGCCATGCCACGGGATCGGGCCGGCCGCTCCCCGCGGCCACGGTTCGCATGGCGCTGCTCATCCGGCTGAACCAGCTGCTTCGCGGCGGGTCCGGCATCCACCCGGATGCCGTCGACGCCCTGCGGACGGCACTCACCGCCGACCGGATTCCGGCCGTCCATGCCGCCGGCGCGATCGGCACCGGTGACCTCAGCGCGCTCGGCGAGATCGCCCTGGCCCTCCTCGGCGACGATGCTGCGGAACACCCGGCCGCGCTCTGGCGGCCGCATGCCGGAGACGCGTTGCCGTTCCTCTCGTCCAACGCCGTCACGATCGCCGCCGCGTGTGCGGAGATCGCGCGCCTGCGTCACTGGCAGCGGCGGCATGCCTTCGTCGCCGCGCTCTCCTTCCTCGCCGTGCGCGCCTCCCGAGAGAGCCTGCAGCCGTCGGTGCACGCAGCACGACCTCAGAACGGACAGGCGGAGGCCGCATCGTCCATCCTCACCCTTCTCGCGGATTGCGACCTGCCGGCGCGACGCGTGCAGGACTCGTACGGGTTCCGCGCCTACCCGCAGGTGACCGGCGCCCTCCTCGACGCCGCGGCGGGGCTCGAGCACGTCATCGGCGTCGACATCGTGTCGGCATCGGAGAATCCGCTCATCGACCTCGAGTCGCGGGATGCGTTCCACAACGGGAACTTCCACGGCATCCCGCTCGCGCTCGCCGCCGACCGGGTCAAGCTCGCGCTCACCTCCGTCGGACAGCTGTCCGTCGCCCGTCTCACCGACATCTCCGACCCGGACATGACCGGTCTCACGTCGTTCCTCGCCGACACCCCCGGTGGGAGCGGAGTGATGCTCCTCGAATACAACCAGGCAGCTGCGCAGGCGGACCTGCGCCAGAACGCGCAGCCGGCCACCCTCGGATCCGTCGTGATCTCTCGGGGCGTGGAGAACCACTCCAGCTTCTCCACCCAGGCGGTGGGTCAACTGCGGCGCTGCCTGGACGCCGCATACGACGTGCTCGCATGCGAACTGGTCGCCGCGATCAGGGCGCTCGAGCTCCACGGCGACCGCATCGCCGGACCGCTCGCGACTTTCGTCCAGAGCCTCGCCCCCCTCGTCGACCACGATCCCGCGGACCGCCCGCTGACGGCGGACCTGGCAGCTGCCCGAACCTTCCTCGAATCGCACCCGATCACCGACTGACCCTCTCCGACGCAAAGGAAAACGATGAACACCGCCACCGCCATCACCGACGAGGCTCAAGAGCCCATCCCCGAGGGAATGGTCGCGATCGATCAGATCCCGTTCGGACGCTTCCACTTCAAGGTCACCGCGATGACCTTCGGCGCCAACTTCTCGGACGGCTACGCCCTCGGCATCATCGGCAGCGCCCTGCCGCTGATCACAGCGCAGTGGAAAGTCGACGGATTCTGGCAGGGAATGCTCGCCAGCTCCGCCCTCATCGGCCTCTTCTTCGGCTCGCTCATCCTCGGCCGGGTCAGTGACCGCATCGGCCGCCAGCGCGTCTACGTGCTGAACTTCGTGCTCATCGCCGCGGCGTCCCTCGCGCAGTTCTGGGCGCCGAACGTCGAGACGATCTTCATCCTGCGCCTGCTGATCGGATTCGGCCTCGGCGCGGACTACGCCGTCGGACCCACGCTGCTGTCCGAGTTCGCTCCCCGCAAGTCGCGCGGCCTCATGCTGTCGTCGCTCACCGTGCTCTGGACGGTCGGCTACGTCATCGCGAACATCCTCGGCGCCTACGTCAACGTCGGTCCCGACACCTGGCGCTGGCTGCTCGCTTCCGGCTTCATCCCCGCCCTGTTCGTGCTGCTCGTGCGCATCGGGTCCCCGGAGTCCCCCGGCTGGCTGATCAGCAAGGGCCGCGGCGAGGAGGCCAAGGCGATCGCGGCGAAGTACCTGAACACCGAAAACGTGTACATCCCGGCGGCCCACATCGCCGAGAAGAGCAACTTCGGCGAACTGTTCAGCCCCGAACTGCGCAAGAGCACCTGGTTCGGCATCCTCTTCTACAGCGCGCAGGTGCTGCCGTACTTCGCGATCTACACCTTCGTGTACACGATCCTCCAGGCGATGAAGGTGTCGGACGCGAACCTGCAGAATCTGCTGATCAACATCTTCCTTCTCGCCGGCGGTGTCGCCGGGCTCTGGGCGATCGCCAAGTTCCCGCGCAAGGCGTTCACCTTCTGGACGTTCATCATCATGACCGTCGCGCTGGTGCTGCTCGGCATCCTCGCCAACGCCTCGCCGTGGCTCATGCTGATCCCGTTCGTCGTGTACTCGTTCGTGATGTCGGGGGCATCCAACATCACGCAGGTGTATCCGCCGGAGCTGTTCCCGACGCACCTGCGCGGCAGCGGCGTGGGACTGCTGAACGCCACGAGTCGCATCGCCTCGGCGATCGGCACCTTCCTGCTGCCGATCAGCCTCGAGAAGTGGGGCGTCTCGGTGTCCATGTACTGGCTGGCCGGTGTCCTGCTCCTCGGTGCCCTGGTCACGTGGGTCTGGGCTCCGAGCACCGAGGGAAAGAAGCTCGTCTGACGCTGCCTTCGCAGGAAGACGAGGGATGCCGGGCCCCACCCGGCA
>DATMTQ010000231.1:0-4604 GCA_035564095.1 Microbacterium sp.
CGCGCGGCACCAGGTGCGCCGCGGAACGCTGCGCACGGACGGCAGCGTCGAGGTGGGGCATCCGAGCTCCCACCTGCTGCATGCCTACGCACTGGCCGATGCCCTCGTCCATGTGCCTGTCGGAGTGGGCTCGCTGGAAGCGGGCGCCGAAGTGGAGGTCTGGCTGATCGATGAGTGACAACGGTTCTGCATCCGGGGGAAGCGTCCAGTCCGTGCGCCGCGCGTTCGACCTGCTCGAACTGCTCACAGACATGGGGGGCGTCGTGACGCTCAGCGAGCTGGCATCCGCCATCGACCTTCCCCTGCCGACGATCCATCGCCTGCTGCGCACGCTGGTGGCGCTCGGCTACGCGCGGCAGCTGCCCAACCGGCGCTACGCGCTCGGGCCGCGACTGATCCGACTCGGCGAGGGGGCCGGCAAGCAGTTCGGCGCGCTCGCGCGTCCGCAGCTGGCCGACCTCGTCGCCAAGCTCGACGAGAGCGCCAACATGGCGATGCTCGACGGCGACATGGTGGTGTACATCGCCCAGGTGCCGTCCTCCCACTCGATGCGCATGTTCACCGAGGTGGGAAGGCGCGCCAACCTGCACGACACCGGCGTGGGCAAGGCGATCCTCGCCCAGCTGCCCGACGAGCAGGTGCGGCAGATCGTGTCGCGCACCGGCCTGCCGACGCCCACCGCGAAGAGCCTCGGCACGGTCGACGCCCTGCTGGACGACCTCGCAGCCATCCGCGAGCGCGGCTACTCGATCGACGACGAGGAGCAGGAGATCGGCGTGCGCTGCTACGCCATGGCGGTGCCGGATGCCCCGACCCCCACCGCGGTGTCGGTGTCCGGGCCCATCACCCGCGTGGACTACGGCTTCGCGGACCGCGCCGTGCCGCTGCTGCGCACGACCGCGGCCCGCATCGCGGCCGACATGTACGCCACGGCCTGACCCCGGCTCCGCATCCGGGCCACATCCGGGCATCCGGGCATCCCGAGCCTCCCGGCATCCCGAGCCTGCCGAGCCTGCGCGGCATCCCCGGCCTGTCCCGAGCGTCCCCGAAATGCGGGATGCGGCAGGAACGGCGCAGCTGACGCGCGTGCGACCCGTTCCCGGAACATCCCTCATCTTCGGCACCCGTCGTTCGTCCACAGCCTCGTGCTGCATCCGCTGATGCCCCGGCGTGTCCACACCCGGGTCCGAGCCCTCGCGCGGATGCGGATGCCTCGTCGAGGGTGGTCGCATGAAGAACAGCGCACTGCGTATCGAAGCCCTTCTCGCTGAGATGAGGTCACTCGAGGGGATCGCGCGCCGCCGGGTTCTGCTCGTGCGCGGCCACAGCTGGCGAACGCAGAAGGCCGCGCTCGATGCCGGCCATGTCGTCGCAGCCGGACGGAGCTGGCTGGCGATGCCGGACGCGGACGTCGTTCTGAGGTCCGCGGCGGAACGCGGAGTCGTGCTCACCTGCGTGAGCGCGGCCGCGCACCTCGGATGCTGGACGTTCGAGGGCGACGAGGTGCACGTGACCGGGCTGTCGCGCCGCAGCTGCGACCATCTGCCCGCCGGCACCCGAGTGCATTGGAACCGCCCGATCGTGCCGCGGCATCCGGACGCGCTCGTGGATCCGATCGAGAACGTGCTCGCCCTCGTGGCGTCGTGTCAGCCGCTCGAGCGTGCCCTCACAATCTGGGAGTCGGCGATCCGGAGGGGACTCGCCGATCCGCTCGCGCTCGGTCGGCTGCCGCTCACGCGGAAAGCGCGGAAGGTGCTGGAGGAGTCCTCGCACATCGCGGACTCCGGTCTGGAGACCATCTTCTTCACGCGTCTTCGCTGGCTGGGGGTGCGGATCGTGCCGCAGGCCTGGGTGCACGGCCACCGGGTCGACTTCCTCATCGGAGAACGGCTCGTGGTCCAGATCGACGGAGGACACCACGTCGGCGCCCAGCGGACCTCCGACATCCGACACGACGCCGAGCTGATGCTGCGCGGCTATCACGTGATCCGGGTGGGATATCAGCAGGTCGTGCACGACTGGCCCGGCGTGCAGCTGCTGATCACGCAGGCGATCGCGCAGGGCCTCCACCGCGCAGCGTGACCCGCGTGCCGGAAATGCGGGATGTGGTGGGAGTGCAACGGATGCCGGGAAGTCGGGTCGCTTCCGCCACATCCCGCACTCCTGCGACGGCTCGGACTACCCGCGCCCGCCGAAGGGCATCCCGGCGGCCGTGATCAGCAGCTCGCGGACGTTGGCGGATGCCGGCAGCCCGGCCATGAACAGCACCGTGGCGGCGGCATCCGCGACGTCGAACGTCGGCTCCACGCGCCGTGAGCCGTCGGCCTGCAGTGCACCGGACCCGACCCCGAGGCCGGCGGTGATCTCGGTGGCGGTGTTGCCGATGTCGATCTGCCCGCAGGAGATGCCGTACGCGCGGCCGTCGAGGTCGATCGCCTTGGTCAGACCCGTGATCGCGTGCTTGGTGGTGGTGTACGCCACCGACAGCGGACGGGGTGTGTGCGCCGAGATCGACCCGTTGTTGATGATGCGCCCGCCCTGCGGGGTCTGCGCCCGCATCACCCGCACCGCGGCCCGGGCGCACAGGAACGCGCCGGTGAGGTTGACCGCGACGGTGGCATCCCACTCGTCGACCGGAACCTCGTCGACGGATGCCGCCGGCCCGAAGGTGCCCGCGTTGTTGAAGAGCACGTCCACACGTCCGAACGCGGCTGTGATCGCGCCGAAGGCGGCATCCACCTGTCCGGCGTCGGTCACGTCGGTCGGCACCACGAGCGCGCCGGATGCTCCGGCCGCGGTCTCGGTCAGGGCGTCCTCCCGGCGCCCCAGCAGCGCCACGCGGTACCCCGCGGCGAGGAATGCGCGGGCGGCCGCCCGGCCGATGCCGGACCCTGCGCCGGTGATCACTGCGACACGTGACATGGAACCTCCGTCGACCATTCTGGGGCACACCCCTGAAACACCACTCGGCGGCCGCGGGCTGAACCCCCCGCGACCGCCGAGCCCCCGTGGGATCTAGTGCGCCGCCTCGTCGACGATCGGCACCTCGTTGCCGTCGCTGTCGATGATCTTGCCGTCGGCGTAGCGGTCGCCGTCGCGGAGCGTACGGACCGTCGCCGTCGGGATCGCCCGCGTGCCCGCTGCGGCGAACACCGACGAGTCATGCGCGTTGCCTCGCGTCCAGTGGTTGAACACCAGGTTCAAGACGATCGCCATGATGGCGGCCGAGCTGATCGACGAGTTGAAGATGACCTGGAACCAGCTCGGGAAGTTGGAGTAGATCGCGGAGTTCACCTCGGGCAGGATGCCGAAGCCGATCGACGTCGCCACGATGATGAGGTTCATGTTGTCCTCGTAGTTCACCCGCGACAGGGTCCGGATGCCGGACGCCGCCACCGTGCCGAACAGGACGATGCCCGCGCCACCGAGCACGCCGCCAGGGATCGCCGCGACGACGCGGCCGAGCACCGGGAACAGACCCAGGACGATGAGCACCACACCGCCGGCGGCGACCGCCCAGCGGCTCTTGATCTTGGTGATCGCGACGAGGCCCACGTTCTGCGCGAACGCCGTCTGGGTGAACGAGTTGAACACCGGGGCGACGGCCGATGACAGCATGTCCGCGCGCAGACCGGCGGCGATGCGCCTGCGGTCGACCTTGGTGCCGACGATCTCGCCGACCGCCAGGATGTCGGCGGTGGTCTCGGTCATGGTCACGAGGATCACGATCACCATCGAGATGATGCCGGCGACGGGGAATGTCGGCAGGCCGAACGCGAACGGCGTCGGGAAGGCGAAGATCTGACCGTCGAACACGTGGGAGAAGTCGGCCTTGCCCAAGAGCGCGGCGATCACGGTGCCGATGATCAGCGAGAGCAGGATCGACAGGCGCGACAGGGCGGCGTTGCCGATCTTCGAGAACAGCACGATGAAGAACAGGGTGATCGCGGCGAGGCCCACGTTCGCCGGGTCGGCGAAGCCGGGCGCCTTCGGGTCGTTGCCCACGATCCAGCCGGCCGCCACAGGCAGCAGCGACAGACCGATCGTCGTGATCACGACACCCGTCACGACCGGCGGGAAGAACCGCAGGATCTGCGCGAAGAACGGCGCGACCACGAGACCGATGAGCGATGCGATCAGGATCGATCCGAAGATCCCGGTGATGCCGTCGCCCTGGTTGACGATCGCGAGCATGGTCGCGACGCCCGCGAACGACACGCCCTGCACGAGCGGCAGCTTGGAGCCGAAGAACGGGATGCCGATGGTCTGCAGCAGGGTCGCGAGGCCGCCGACGAAGAGGCAGCAGGCGATGAGCAGGCCCATCTTGGCGGGGTCGGCGTGTGCGGCGGAGCCGATGATCAGCGGCGGAGCGATGATGCCGCCGTACATGGTCAGAACATGCTGCAGGCCGTATGCGAAGGCGCTGCCGATCGGCATCTTCTGGTCTTCGGGCCGTTCGGCGACGATGGGGGATGTCTTGCGAGACATATGGGTTGGACCTCCCTGTCCGGTTCTCGCGGTCATTGCGAGCGGGAAGTGATTCTCACGTGATGTGTGTGGTGTTCAGTTGTCGAACCCGGCTCATTCCGGGAGTTCGTGGCGGA
>DATMTQ010000232.1:0-6067 GCA_035564095.1 Microbacterium sp.
TTCATCACTGGGCGGCGGCATCCCCGTTCCTGGCGTCGCTGGACCTGCCCGGTCGCACGTGCCTGCTCCCTGCCGGCACGCCGGCTGCGGCCGTCGGTGCCGCGATGCTCGGCACCGTGCCTCAGCTCGCTTGAGCCGCGACCGGCCGCCCGTGGTCAGCCGACGCCGACGGTCTCCGCGATGATCCCCTCGGACGTCCCGGACGTCCCGGACGTCGTCGCGGCCGCGCGGGGTGGGCGTTCGCCGAGCCGCAGCACGATGATGCCCGCGAGCACGAACCCGCCGCCGACCACCTGCACGAGCGCGGGCGTCTGTCCGAGCAGCATCCACGCGAAGCCGACGGCGAAGACGAGTTCCAGGATGCCGAGGAACGACGCCAGCCGCGAACCGAGCCGGCGTACCGCCGCGATCCCCGAGCTGTACGCGATCCCGCCGGAGACGATCCCCAGTACGAGGATCGGCGCCCACCACGGCACGTCGGCGAAGGCGAAGTGCACGGAGGCGTCCGACGCGCCGAGCGGCAGCATGCCGGTCAGTGCGACGGCCAGCAGCATGATCGCGCCGATGATCAGCGAGGCCGCGGTGAGCGCTGTCGCGGGAACGCGGCTCGGGTGGGCGGCCAGCAGGTAGTAGCCGGAGCCCCCGATCATCGCGAGGGCCGCCCACAGCACGCCGGGCAGGCTCAGGCGGGCGCCGGTGAGCAGGCCGAGGACGAGCACGAGGCCGGCCGCGACGATCACCGCGCCGAGCACCGTGACGCGGGTCGGTCGTTCGCCGCGGCGCAGCCACAGCCAGAGCACGACGGCGGCAGGGGAGGTGTACTCGATGAGCAGCGCCGGACCCACCGCCATGTGCTGCACGGCGCTGAAGAAGCCGAGCTGCGCGAGCGCCATGCCGAAGGCAGAGTAGGCGAGTACGAGGCGCCAGTCCTGAGCGAGCGTGCGCCACTGTCCGCGCAGGTCGCCCAACGCGAACGGAAGCAGGCACAGCGCGCCGATGGCGAGTCGCAGGACGACGACGGTGATCGGGGTCCACCCCGTCGCGAGCAGTCCGTCGGCAAGAGCACCGGAGAGGCCGAACGAGCCGGCCGCGACGAGGGCGAGCACCAGCCCCATCCCGGTGGCGCGCGGTCGCGTGTCATGCGTCAACGTGCTCATGGCATATTACTCTACGCGGGCCGCGTGTATGATGTCAAAGCAATGTTCACTCCTGACACACGCGCGATGCTGCAGGCGGTCGTCGACCTCGTCAACACCAGCTCCGAACCCGACACGCTGCGTTCCGTGGCCGACGTCCGCGACTGGGCGACCCGGCACCAGTTCGCCGCCCGCAGCGTCGGCACGGAAGCCGAGCTGCGCCAGATGCGCGAGCTCCGCGTGCCCCTGCGCGAGCTGCTGACGGCGTCGCGCGATGCTGCCTCGGCTCGGGTGAACAGCATCCTGCGAGACCTCGACGTGCATCCGCAGCTGGTGCGCCACGATGCCGAGGACTGGCACATCCACCTGGTGTCCGCGGATGCGCCCCTGGCGCAGTGGGTGCTCGGCGACGCCGCCTGGGCCATGATCGACCTGATCCGCGAGGACGAGCTGTCGCGCGTCGCGGTGTGCGCCGACGACACCTGCGACGGGCTCGTGCTGGATCTGTCCCGCAACCGGTCCCGCAAGTTCTGCAGCACGCGCTGCGCGAACCGCAACGCGACGGCGGCGTTCCGCGCCCGCCGGCGTGCGACGTCGGACGCGGGCTGACGTGAGCGCCGGTGGCGCCGGGCGAACAGACACGCTACGGATGCGAAACGCACAGGAATCGCACTTCCGATACCGGATGCTCTGGCCATAGGCTGGCGTGCGCGATCGCGCGCAGCGGAGCCCGCGGTCCCGGACAACGAGGGTGGGCGTATGTTCTGGCGTGCAATGGTGGCGACGATCTCAGCGGCGGGACTCGCCGCAGCAGCTCTGCTGGCTCCCGCGGGCGCCGACGTGAGCACGATCGCCAATAAGCCACGGATCTCGGCCGGGTCGACGGCAGTCAGCTCGGCAGGCTGGTCGTCGTCGAACTGGTCGGGCTATGCGGTGACCTCGACGGGCACGCCGTTCACGACCATCACCGGAACGTGGAAGGTCCCGACGGCGGCACCGACGAAGACCGCCACCTACTCCTCGAACTGGATCGGGATCGACGGGTTCAACGACTCCAGCCTGATCCAGACCGGAACCGAGTCCGACTACTACAACCGCGCGGCCCACTACGCCGTGTGGTGGGAGATCCTGCCCGCTGCGGAGACCCCCATCACGACCATGACGGTGCACCCCGGTGACACCATGACCGCGTCGATCGCCCGCGGGACGAACTCCGTGTGGACGATCACCATCACCGACGCGAGCACCGGTCAGTCCTCCACCACGAGCCACACGTACACCGGCCCGCTGACGTCGGCGGAGTGGATCGAGGAGGCGCCGACGGTCGGCGGCCGCGTCGCGCCGCTGGCGCACTACGGCAGCGCGACCTTCGATCCGGGCACGGTCAACGGCGCCACGCCGTCCTTCACGGCCTCCGAGAGCGGCGTGATGGTGCAGAAGAACGTGCAGGTGTCGACCCCGTCGGTGCCGGACGTCGAAGCCGACGGTTTCAACGTCGCGTACGGCTCGACCGCGCCGGCGGCCCCGTAAGGCCGGACCAACGGAATCAGGAGCGCGCATGTCCGCCGTCGTCGCGACCATGTCCATCACCCTCGACGGCGTGGGCGCCGGTCACGGCGTCACGCAGGATGAGCCGTTCGGCGATCTGCCGGAGCTGATGTTCTTCCGCTGGATGCACGAGACGCCGGATGAGAATCGCGACGCGTTCGACGCCATCCTCGGCGCCGGCGCATACATCATGGGCCGCCACATGTTCGGCCCGGTCACGGGGGAGTGGACCGGCGACTGGCGCGGGTGGTGGGGTGCGGATCCGCCCTATCACGCGCCGGTGTTCGTGCTGACGCACCATCCGCGCGATCCCGTGGTGATGGAGGGCGGCACCACCTTCCATTTCGTCACCGAGGGGATCGAAGCCGCGCTCGCCCGGGCGAAGGATGCCGCCGGTGGCCGCGAGGTGCACGTGGCCGGCGGGCCGAGCACGACCAACGCCTATCTCGCCGCCGGACTCGTCGACGAGCTGCGGCTGAACATCAATCCCGTCGTCGCCGGCCGCGGCATCCGCCTCTTCGACGGCGTCGGACCGCTTCGCCTGGAGCAGATCTCGGTACGGGCCGCGTCGCTCGTGACACACGCGCATTACCGCGTGCTGCACGACGGGTGACCCACGGGCCCCGAGGCTGGCACCGACCCGATGACGGCCTCACCCCGACGCTGCACGTCGAACTCGACTTCACCGAACTGGGCTCGTTCGCGCAGGACTCGCCCGACGTCGTGTGCGGTTCGCGGGTTCTCCGGCCGCATTCGCGTGGTACGGCGGATGAGCAGGTGCTTCGGTGCCCCTGGAGGGACTCGAACCCCCAACCGTTTGCTTAGGACGCAACTGCTCTTCCATTGAGCTACAGAGGCCAGGCCGGTCAAGTCTAACGGGGCGGATCACCCGTGGATCGCGCGTGCCATCCGGGTGACGGCTTCAGTGAGGATCTCGGGGGACGTTCCGTAATTGAGGCGCACGTGTCCCGCACCGCCGGATCCGTAGACGTGCCCCGAGCTCAGCGCGACGCGCGCCCGGTCGAGGAACATCCGGGCGGGTCCGGCGAGGTCGGCGACGCCGTGGCATCCCGCGCCCTCCGCGTGCTCGTCGGGGAACGGGCCGAGCGCACGGCAGTCCAGCCAGGCGAGGTAGGTGCCCTCCGGCGTGGTCATCCGCACCTCGGGCAGGTTGTCGGCCAGCAGCGTGCGCAGCAGGGTGCGATTCTCGTCGAGTCCCGCCAGCAGTGCGTCGAGCCACTCGCCGCCCCGCTCGAGTGCGGCGGTGTGGGCGATGACGCCGAGGTGGCTGGGGCCGTGCGCGAGGGCGCCGGGGATGGCGGCGAGGTCGGCGGATGCCGCCGGTCCCGCGATCGCGACGGCTGCCTTCAGCCCCGCCAGGTTGAACGCCTTCGACGCAGACGTCAGGGCGAGGGCATCGTCGGCGCCGTCCACCGACAGGTACGGCGTGAACATCGCGCCGGGCAGCACGAGCGGCGCATGGATCTCGTCGGAGAGCACCCGCATGCCGTGGCGCCGGGCGAGGGATGCCACGACCTCCAACTCGGCACGGGTGTGCACCGTGCCGGTGGGATTGTGCGGGTTGCACAGCAGGAAGGCGGGGCGGCGGCTGCGCCGGGCCGCCCGCGCGAACGCGGCATCCAGCGCGTCGATGTCCAGGCGCAGATCCGCACCGAGGGGAGCCACGAGCGGGACGCGCCCGGTGTGCTCGATGAACGCGGAGAAGGGGGCGTAGACCGGCGTCGCGATGACGACGTCGTCGCCCGGCTCGGTGACGATGCGCAGCAGTTCGGCGATTCCGGTCATCACGTCCGCGACGACGCGGGTGCGGGCCACGTCCAGCCCGTCCCAGTCCCAGCGGCGGCGCGCGAACGCAGTCAGGGCCTCGGCGTATCGCGTGCCGGCCGGGTACCCCGTGTCGCCCGTGGCGATCGCGGCCTGCAGGGCGTCGGCGACGACCGGGGCCAGCGGCACATCCAGCTCGGCCACCCACAGCGGGATCACGTCGCATGGATGGGCGACCCACTTCGTGCTCGTCCGCTCGCGCAGCTGGGCGAGGGACAGCTCGCACAGCGGGTTGCGGATGCGCTCGCGCGCGAGTGCGGGGGCCATGACGCACAGACTATTGAGGATGCCCGGCAAAGTGGTTGTCACTCTCGCGTCTGAACGGCACAATGGAGCAATGGAAGTGCGGCTGGACGCGATTGACCGCAAGATGCTTGCGATCCTTCAGGCCGAAGGTCGCATCACGCTCACCGAGCTCGCGGGGCGCCTGCCGCTGAGCGTCTCGCGGTGCCAGCGGCGGCTGCGCGAACTGGAGGCCGCGGGAGTGGTCACCGGGTACCGCGCGATGCTGGATGCCGCCGCCGTCGGCTTCGGATTCGAGGTGCTCGTCTTCGCGACACTCGGCGACCTCGGCGAGCTCGCCGACTTCGACCGGATGCTCGCGGCGCTGCCGCACGTCGTCGAAGCGCAGCGGCTGTTCGGCGACCCCGACTACCTCATCCGCATCGTCGCGCCCGATCTCGCCGTATACCAGCGCCTCTACGACGAGCATCTGACTCAGCTGCCGGGCAAGCCGCGCATGGTCTCGACCATCGTGATGAAGCACGTCGTGGGGATGCGTGCCCTGCCGCTGGTCGACAAACCCCTGGTGCATCAGGACTAAGATGGAACGTTCGTGGCCTGAGGCAGCAGTGCCACGGCGGCCCACGGACCCAGACCCGCGAGGACCCATGTCAGACACTGAAGTGAAGAAGCCACGAACCGGCACGCATCGGACGGCCGACCCGGTGATGACCCACCGTCAGATCCTGTTCGTGATCTTCGGTCTGATGGCCGGCATGTTCCTGTCCGCTCTGGATCAGACCATCGTCGGTACGGCGATCCGCACCATCGGCGACGACCTGCACGGCCTCAGCGAGCAGGCGTGGGTGACCACGGCCTACCTCATCCTCTCCACGATCGCGACGCCGATCTACGGCAAGCTCTCCGACATCTTCGGCCGCCGGCCGTTGTTCATCATCGCGATCGTCGTGTTCGTCGTCGGCTCGGTGCTGGCATCCTTCTCGAACTCGATGATCGAGCTGGCGTTCTTCCGCGCCGTGCAGGGCCTCGGCGCCGGTGGCCTGATGTCGATGCCGCTGGCGATCATGGGCGACATCCTCGCGCCACGAGAACGAGCGAAATACCAGGGCTACTTCCTCGCCGTCTTCGGCATCTCCAGCGTCATCGGCCCGCTGGTGGGCGGCCTGTTCGCCGGCACCGACCAGATCCTGTGGGTCGCGGGCTGGCGCTGGGTGTTCCTCATCAACGTGCCGATCGGCATCATCGCTCTGATCATCGTGCTGATGTTCCTGCACGTGCCGCGGCATGCCAAACAC
>DATMTQ010000233.1:0-7365 GCA_035564095.1 Microbacterium sp.
CGACTACGACCGCGAGAAGCTGCAGGAGCGCCTCGCCAAGCTCGCCGGCGGCGTGGCCGTCATCAAGGCGGGCGCGGCCACCGAGGTCGAGCTCAAGGAGCGCAAGCACCGCATCGAGGACGCCGTCCGCAACGCGAAGGCGGCCGTCGAGGAGGGTATCGTCCCCGGTGGTGGCGTCGCGCTGATCCAGGCCGGCAAGGTCGCGTTCGAGGGCCTGAACCTCACGGGCGACGAGGCCACCGGTGCGAACATCGTCAAGGTCGCCATCGAGGCGCCGCTGCGCCAGATCGCCATCAACGCGGGCCTCGAGGCGGGCGTCGTGGCGAACACCGTGGCGTCGCTGCCCGTCGGCCATGGCCTGAACGCGGCCACCGGCGAGTACGGCGACCTGTTCGCGCAGGGCATCATCGACCCGGCGAAGGTCACCCGTTCGGCGCTGCAGAACGCGGCCTCGATCGCGGGGCTGTTCCTCACCACCGAGGCGGTCGTCGCCGACAAGCCCGAGCGGGCCTCCGCCCCCGCGGGCGACCCGACCGGCGGCATGGACTTCTGATCCATCCCCACCGACGGATGCCCCCGACCTCGACGGTCGGGGGCATCCTCGTTTTCGGCGGGCAGGTCAGCGGAACAGGCTCGCCGTGGCCTGTTCGGCGTCCGCATACTGACGGCCTGCGCTCGCCAGCGCCGTGTTGATGCTCGCGAGCGACTCCTCGACCTGGTGCTGGGTGGCCCGCCACTGGTCGACCACGTGCTGGAACGCGGTGGACGCGGTGCCGGTCCACGAGGACTGCAGGCTGACCAGCTGCGACATCATCGACTGCGTCTCGGACTGCAGACGCTCGATGGTGCCGCGCACGGCGGTGTTGGCGGTGAGGACGGCGTCGGAATCGACTGCGTAGACGGCCATCGGTGGCTCCTTCCGGTTGGATGATGCCACGGTACGAGCACCGCACCCGCCGCTGTCCGCGCCGTGTGCCGCTGTGGACGGATGCGGCCGCTCTGAGCCCTCCGACGCGCCTGTGGACGACTCGCCTGCGCGTCAGTCCGCGGCCGGCGGGGCGGGTCGCTCGATCGGCTGCGTCTGCACCGACAGCTGTGCCGCGCGGGAGGCCTCCTCGGCCAGGGGGAACGCGATGCGGAAGGTGGCGCCGCCGCCGGCGGTGTCCAGGACCCGGACCGTGCCGTGCAGCGCGTCCACGATCGAGGCCACGATCGCGAGGCCGAGGCCGGAGCCTCCGGTGTCGCGCGTGCGCGAGTTGTCGGCGCGCCAGAAGCGCTGGAAGATCTGCTGCTTGATCTGGTCGGGGATGCCGCCGCCGTGGTCGATCACATCGATCCAGCCGACACGGGCGTCCGGGTCGAGTCCGACGCCGAGCTCGATGGGCGAGCCGTCGGGCGTGTACCGGCGGGCATTGGTGAGCAGGTTGGTCACCACCTGCCGGATGCGGTTCTCGTCGCCGAGCACGATGGGCTCGAGCACCACCGGGGCCGGCTCGGGCTCGGGCACCGGGATCGGCTCGGTGGGCAGCGGTTCGATCGGTCCCGTGGCCCCGCGGGGGCGCCGGCGCAGCAGCGAGCGCGCGCCGCTGGTCAGGGCGGGCACGCTGCCCGGCCGACGCCGGGCCGAGGTAGGGGCCGGGCCGGGGGCGACCCGTGCGACCGGCGCACCGGCGGTGCGGGTCGAGTCGATCACCGCGATCGTGCGCTCGCTCGTGATGGCGCGCACGTCCATCGCGGCGTCGTGGACGATGGGGCGCAGATCGACGGGGACGACCTCGACCTCCTCGCGGCGCTCGTCCAGGCGCGTCAGGGCGAGGAGGTCCTCGACCATCACGCCCATGCGGATGGCCTCCTTCTCGATGCGCTCCATCGCCTGAGCCGTGTCCTCGTCGGAGCGGATCGCGCCCATCCGGTGCAGCTCCGCGTACCCCCGCACGGTGACCAGCGGCGTGCGCAGCTCATGGCTCGCGTCTCCGATGAAGCGGCGCATCTGGCGAACCGTGGCATCCCGCTGGGTCAGAGCGGCATCCACCCGCCCGAGCATCGCGTTGATCGCGAGCTTGAGACGCCCCACTTCGGTGTGCTGCGGCTCGATGTCGGTCAGGCGCTGGCTGAAGTCGCCGGCCGCGATCGACATGGCGGTCGACTCCACCTGGGCGAGGCTGCGGAATGCGAGCGTCACGAGCCACCGGGTGCCGACCGCACCGAGGACGATCGTCAGCAGCGCCAGCACGCTGTAGATGCCGAGATAGGTCGTGAGAATGCGGTCGCCCGATGCCGTGGGCAGCGCCACCAGCTGCGTGTACAGCGTCGCGTCCCCCGGTACGAGGAACGGCGAGACGCTCGCGCGGAACCCGGAGCCGGCGGTGCCGTCCAGGCTGAACGGGTCCGAGCCGCGTTCGGTGGTCTGCTGCGGTCCGAACGAATCCGGGAACACCGGTGCATCCGGGCCGCTGGAGCCGGCCGTCGCGAGCCGGTCTCCTTTGCCGTCGTACACGGCGACCGAGTAGTCGACCTGCGGGGTGGACTTCTTCGGCGTGAAGGTGGTCTCGCCGTTGTGCGTCTGCGTGTCGAACATGGCGTTCCAGACCTCGACGTTCGACAGCTGCCGCACCTGCGAGTCCAGGCTCGAGTCGAGGGCGCTGCGCAGGAACACCATCGTGCCCAGGCCCGCCACGAACAGGCCGACGATGAGCACCGCGACGGTGACGCCGGTCACCTTGCCGCGAAGGCTGACGCCGCGCCACCAGCCGGTGACGGCGTCCGTGCTGTCGCTCAGGGCCTGCCTCCCGGCGTCACGCGGGCTTGCTCGAGGTCTTCAGCATGTAGCCGAAGCCGCGCTTGGTCTGGATCAGCGGCTCGGACGAGTTCGGGTCGATCTTGCGGCGCAGGTAGGAGATGTAGCTCTCCACGATGCCGGCGTCGCCGTTGAAGTCGTACTCCCAGACATGGTCGAGGATCTGCGCCTTCGACAGCACGCGGTTCGGGTTGAGCATCAGGTAGCGCAGCAGCTTGAACTCCGTGGGGCTGAGTTCGATCTGCGCCTCGTTGACGAAGACGTCGTGGGTGTCCTGGTCCATCGTGATCTCGCCCGCGCGGATCACGGACTCCTCGTCCGCCTGCATCGTGCGGCGCAGGATCGCCTGGATGCGCGCGACGATCTCGTCGAGGCTGAAGGGCTTGGTGACGTAGTCGTCGCCGCCGGCGTTGAGGCCGGCGATCTTGTCCTCGGTCTCGTCCTTCGCGGTGAGGAACAGGATGGGCGCCGTGTAGCCCGCCCCGCGCAGGCGCTTGGTGACGCTGAACCCGTTCATGTCGGGCAGCATCACGTCGAGGATGATGAGGTCGGGCTCTTCCTCGAGCACGGCGGAGATGGTCTGAGCACCGTTCGCGACGGCACGCACCTGGTACCCGGCGAAGCGGAGACTCGTGATGAGGAGGTCGCGGATGTTCGGTTCATCGTCCACGACGAGAATGCGCGCAGCGGTCATGGCACCTAATATGCCAGTCCGCATCGCTCCGCGGGGTATGTCACCGGCGCGTCCAGCGACTGCATAGCGAGTGCAGAGAGTCCCGCATCGGGGTCAGGATGCCGGCGACTCGGCGTCGGGCGCCGTGCTGAGCACCTCGACGCAGCAGCGTCCGGCGTGCGGAGCCAGCGCGGGATGCCGTTCGTCACCGGTCGCCGCGACCATCCCCTGGATGAGGCACAGGTTCGCGGAGCAGATCAAGTCGGTGTGCCGCTGTGCGAGCGTGTGGAACGGGCAGTTCTCGAGCGTGATGCCGCCGGCATCGTCCTCGCACGGCTCGTAGCCGCACGCCGTCAGGGCGTCTTCGAGCGATTCGGATGCCGCACCCAGCTGCGCACCGGTGCGCCGGGCGACCTCGCCCAGTGCGGTGCGCATGCCCGTGCCGGTGCGCTCCGCCTGCTCCGCGGCTGCGGCGAGCAGGTCGCCCGCGAGCTCGTAGTGCCGCTCGGGGATGCTCGCCACGAGCTCGGAGGCCGCGACGGTGTAGACGCGCGCCGGGCGCCCGGCACCAGGCCCGCCGCGCCCGGGCGGCCGGCGGTTCTCGGCGGAGAGGACCCCCGCGTCCACGAGCCTCTCGAGGTGGAACGCGGTGGTGCTGCGGGGGAGCCCGAGAGCGGTGGCCGCGGCGTCGCGCGTCACCGGCTGCGCCGCCGCCGCGACGACGCGGTAGAGGCGTCGGCGCACCGGATCGTTCAGGGCGCCGACGGCATCCAGGTCATTCCGGGGCCGCATGTCGCCAGAGTACCACTCTAAAAACAAAAAGGTTGACAATATTCACGAGCGGTCGTACGGTCGGGGCAGAGGGGAGCCGCCATGAACTCAACCGCCGCCCTGCACGCCATCGCCGACGACCCGATCGATCGTCCGCGGGCGATGCTGGCCGTCGTCGATCTGCTCGAGGCACTGGGCTACGATGCGACCGACGAACACCTGGTCGACACGCCCCGTCGCGTCGTCGACGCGCTCATCGACATGACGGCATCCGAGCCGTTCGTCATGACGACGTTCGCGAACGAGGAGGGCTATGACGAGCCGGTCGCGGTGCGCGGCATCCGGTTCACGTCGCTGTGCGAGCATCATCTGCTGCCCTTCCGCGGCGAGGTGGACGTCGCCTACGTGCCGGGCACGCGGCTGGTCGGGCTGTCCAAGCTGGCGCGCGTCGTCGAGCGGCACGCGCGGCGACTGCAGGTGCAGGAGCGCATGACCGTGCAGATCGCCGACGACCTCGAGGACGCCCTCGCGCCGCGCGGCGTGGCCGTCGTCGTGCGCGCCGAGCACCTGTGCATGTCGATGCGGGGCGTCCGCACCCCGGATGCCGTGACCCGCACCACGGTGTTCCGCGGTGCTTTCCAGAGCGAGCCGGAGCTGCGCAGCGCGCTGCAGCCGGACGGACCCGGGAGGATGTCATGACCCACCACGTCATCGTCGGCGGCGGTCTCGCCGCCGCGAGCGCCGCCGAGACCCTGCGCGACGAGGGGTACGACGGCGACATCACGGTCGTCACCGACGAAGCGCATCCGCCGTACCAGAGGCCGCCTCTGTCGAAGGGATACCTCGCCGGCAAGGAGGGGCTCGACGCCGTCATCCTGCATCCGGCCGCGTGGTACGCGGACAACGGCATCGCGCTGCGCACCTCCACCGCCGTCACAGCTCTCGATCCCGCGGCGCACCGCGTCGGACTCGCCGGCGGAGAGAGCCTCGGCTACGACGCCGTGCTGCTGGCGACCGGGTCCCGTCCGCGCCGGCTGCCACTGCCGGGCGCGGACCTGCCCGGGGTGCACATGCTGCGCCGGCTCGACGACTCCGACGCGCTCGCCGCCGAACTGCGCGGCGGAGGCCGCCGCCTGGTGCTCGTCGGCTCGGGCTGGATCGGGCTGGAGGTCGCGGCGACCGCCCGTGAGTTCGGCAACGACGTCACCGTGCTCGAACGCGACCCGGTGCCGCTGGCACCCGCCCTCGGCACGCGGCTGGGCGGGGAGTTCGCACGGATGCACGCCGAGCACGGCGTCGACCTGCGCATGTCGGTGGGCGTCCAGAGCCTCGTCGGCGCGGACCGGGTCACCGGTGTGGTCGTCGACGGCGAGACCGTTCCGGCGGATCTCGTGCTCGTCGGCGTCGGCGCGGTGCCGAACACGGAGCTCGCCGAGAGTGCCGGGCTGGACGTCGACCGCGGCATCCTCACCGACGCGAGCCTGCGCACGAGCGCGCCCGACGTGTATGCGGCCGGCGACGTCGCCAACGCGTGGCATCCCGTGGTCGGGCAGCGACTGCGCAGCGAGCACTGGGCCAACGCGCTGAACGCCGGGCCGGTGGCGGCGCGCGGGATGCTCGGGCAGGATGCCGTGCACGACGGCATCCCGTACTTCTACACGGACCAGTACGACCTCGGCATGGAACTGTCCGGCTACGCGCCGCTGATGGCCGACGCCGAACTGGTCATCCGCGGCGACCTCGCGGGCCGCGAGTACATCGCGTTCTGGGTGCTCGATGAGCGTGTGGTCGGCGGCATGAACGTGAACGTGTGGGATGTGAACGAGCCGATCCAGCAACTCATCCGTTCGCGGGCGCGGGTCGACGCTGCGGCGCTGGCCGACCCGTCCGTCGCCCTGGACTCTCTGAGCGCGTGAGGGTGCTCCGCGCGGGGACCCGCACGCTCGACCTGGACCGCCGGATCGCCGTGATGGCGATCGTCAACCGGACGCCCGACTCGTTCTACGACCGCGGCGCGACCGACGCCCTCGACGCCGCGGTCGCCGCCGGGACCGCCGCGTTCGATGCGGGCGCCGACATCGTCGACGTCGGCGGGGTCAAGTTCGCGCCGGGGCCGCCGGTGCCGGTCGAGGAGGAGTGCGCGCGGGTCGTCCCCGTCGTGGAAGCGCTCGCCCCGCACGGCCTCGTCAGCGTGGACACGTTCCACCCCGAGGTCGCGGCGGCGGCGATGGCGGCGGGCGCGGCCGTCATCAACGACACCACCGGCCTGCACGATCCGCGCATGGCGGACGTCGTCGCCGCGGGGGATGCCGCCCTCGTCATCGTCCACAGCCTCGCAGCGCCCCGCACGCAGCATCCGCTGCCGCACTACGACGACGTGATCGGCGACGTGCGCGCCTTCCTGCGCGAGCGGGTCGCAGTGGCCGTGGCCCACGGGGTGCCGGAGGATCGCATCATCGTCGACCCCGGGCACGACCTGAACAAGAACACCCGGCAGACGCTGGAGCTCAGCCGGCGGCTGGGCGAGCTGCAGGAGCTCGGGCTGCCGCTGCTGGTCGCTCTGTCGAACAAGGACTTCATCGGGGAGACCCTCGACCGGGAGCGCGGCGATCGCCTCTCCGGATCGCTCGCCGCCGCCGTCTGGTGCGTCACGCACGGCGCGCGCCTCGTGCGCGTGCACAATGTGCGCGAGACCGTCGACGCCATGCGCATGATCGAGGCGATCGAGGGCTGGCGCGAGCCGGTGTACGAGCTGCACAACACCCGTCCGGAGGGGAACGACTGATGCCGACGCGCGCGGAGCTGTTCGACGCCTACGCCGTCGCCGACCGCGCCCGGCCGCTCGTGCGCATGAACTTCGTCTCGAGCGCGGACGGCGCCGTGACCCTGGAAGGACGCAGCGGCGCTCTCGGCGGCGAGACCGACCGCGCGGTGATGCAGGTGCTCCGGGCGATGGCGGACGTCGTGCTCGTCGGCGCCGGCACGGTGCGCGCCGAGGGGTACGGCGGGCTGCGCGTGGACGACGAGGACGCCGCCTGGCGGCGCGAGCACGGCCTGCCCGACCAGCCCGTGCTTGCGGTGGTGAGCGGAACGCTCGGCCTCGACCCCGGCGACGAGGTGTTCG
>DATMTQ010000234.1:0-6726 GCA_035564095.1 Microbacterium sp.
CGCGATCGCGGCGGTGCGCGCCGCGGCGGGGGCGTCGTGGCTCAGCTGCGAGCGGGCGAGCTGGAACTCCGCCTCGGCTCGGGACTGCGGCATCCGGTGCCGGCCGAACACGGGCGCGACGGAGGCGAGCACCTGCTCGGCCTCGCTCGTCAGCCCGGCGTCGCGCAGGGCCTCCGCCCGGTCGGTGTCGCCGATCGCCACGGTGACCGGCGTCGTGCCGGCGAGGGGCCGCGCCGCGTGCATCCCCTCCAGCGCACCGACGAGGTCGCCCATGATCAGCCGCACGTACGCGCGGTTGTGCAGCGCCTGCCCGCACTCCACTTCGGCGCTGTGCCGCCGGAACGTCTCGATGGCGTGATCGAGGTCGTCGACCGCCTCGGCGAACTCGTTCAGCTGCATCTCGACGATGCTGCGGTTGACCCGGATGCGGGCGCACTCGACGGTGTCGTCCTTCATGCGTCCGATCGCATCGGTCAGCCACTGGCTCGCTTCGCGGGCGCGGCCGCCGTACATCGCGAGCACGCCCAGCTGTCCGAGCAGAGCCGCGTGGGTCTCGTCCGTGGTGCCCGGCAGGTCCAGTGCCGACCGGCAGACGCGTTCGGCATCGTCCGGCCGTCCGGTGCGCTGCAGGATCACGGCGCGGGTCCCCAGGATCCGCGCACGGGTGTCCACGCTCGTCGCCCGCGACTCTGCGAGGTCGAGTGCGTGCGCGGCCTGCGCATACTGTTCGCGCATGCTCAGTGCGACCGCGCGTCGATGCAACTGTGCGGCCGACTGCGCCATCCTCACATCATCCCGCACCCCGCCCGTGCGGGGGCGCGGACAGGCGCTACGAACCCACGTGGCGCGGCCCGATGTTCGCGAGCCGCTGGAACACCTCGCTCTCCGCTTCGCGCAGCAGCTCGATCCGCTCGGGGATCGACAGCGCGCCCGCCATCAGATCGTCCGCGATGCGGGCGGCGATCTCCCCCGCCGCGTACGGCGCGGCGAACGACGTGCCGCTCCACACCGCGAATCCGCCGACGTAGTCGTCCGGGTCGATGGTCTCGCGCCGCACGCCCCCGAGGTCGTCGCGCACCGCCGGCTGCGAGCCCCCGCGGAACGGCGGTGAGCAGCTGAGCACGCTCGTCCCGGGTGCGAACGTCTTCACCCACGGCCCGAGGTTGCTGAACAGGGCCATCGTGCGGTTCGGGTTGAGCGCCCCCACCGAGATGTGCGGAGCGGCCTTCTTCGGATCGTCGACCGTGAGCTGCGCGCCCGGCCACATCCACAGCGCCGCCGGGAACGAGGGACGGTTGGTCGCGTCGTTGCCCGCCGAGCACACCACGGCGCACCCCCGGCGCCGTGCCAGGGCGAGCAGCCGCCCCAGCGTGTCGTCGTAGAGCTCGTCCTCCGGCGTCTCGTGGTAGTAGCCGAGCGACAGGTTGATCACGTCGATCTGCTGGCCGCCGGGGCTCGACATCCACTTCACGAGGGTGCGCACCGCGAGCATGAACTGCGCCTCGAGCATCTGCCCCTGGCTGTCGCAGATGCGCACCGAGATGATGTCGGCCTCCGGCGCCCGCTGCCGCACGACGCCGGACACGAAGGTCCCGTGCCCCGCGGCGGGGTCCAGCGCCCCGTCGAGCGGCCCGGCGATGTCGCCGGTGACCTCGGGATCGGTCGCGTGGTCCGACATCCCGATGACCTTGCCGTCGTACGTCGGATACGTGGTGACGATGCCGGGCGGCAGCCAGGGATGCTCACCGCATCCGGTGTCGAGCACCGCGACGACGGGCCGGCGTCCCCCCGCGCCGACCTCGCCCCTGCGCTCGGGCGCCTGCCCGGCGAAGTCCACCACCTGGCGTCCGCCGCTTCCCGGCATCGCGTACGACGAGGTGCCCGGGGCGTTCGTCATCCCGAACGGGTTCGTCATCCCGTAGGGGTTGGTCATCCCGAACGGGTTGGTCATCCCATACGGGTTCGTCATCCCGTACGGTCCGCTCGTCAGGATGTGGTCGAGGGCCACCCCGCGCAGGTCGCGCCCCGCCAGCATCCGCGCCCGCTGCAGCAGCCGCCACGCGTCCACCGGCGGGTCGGGGATGCTGCCGCCCTGCGGATTGGCCACCGACAGGATCTGCACACGGTGGATCGTGGGCACCTCGAACGCCTCGCGGTTGCGCTGCTCGCGCGCGACGGCCTCGTCGGGCTCGAGCGGCGAGCCGTCGATGTTCTGCAGCCGGATCTGCCACCCGAACTCCTGTGCCGCCTCGCGCAGCACGCCCAGGCGCCCCTCGAGGTCGCCGGCGTCGGTGACGAGCAGATGGTCGGGGGCGTACGCCGTCGGATACGCGGTGATCCCGGGAACCGGCTCACTGCGGGGGTCCAGCGGCACGCCGAGGGCTCGGGCGGCGTCGTATCGGGCTCGCCAGTCCGGCAGGCCGTCTGCCGGGCCGGGGACGGGGTCACTCATCTTCTCTCCTGGGGTGAGAGGGATGCCTCACGCGGACATCACACTTCGAAATGGGGTGTCTGGAACTGGCGCTGCTCGCCGCCGCCGTCGGCCTGGACGGTCAGGCGGACGACGCTCATCCCGCTTCCGATGCCGTCGAAGGCGAAGCGGCCGTTGGCATCCGGTTCGGTCGAGCGCTCGCCGGCATCCTGCACGAGGGTCACCTCGGCGGTCGGCGCATCCACCCATCCGTCGACCCGGTGCGATCCGTGGTCGGTGCGGGTGATGTGCAGCAGCACGGTGACCGTGCCGTCGCTGAACTGCAGCGTGAGGGTCTCGACGTCGCCGCGCACGGCGGCCTTCTCGGTCTCGATGAGGGTCAGCAGAGCGTATTCGCGGCCCAGATCCTCGACGGCGATCGCGGCGACCATCCGGTCGATGAGTTCGGCGGGCACCGGGTCGACCGCGGCCCACATCGCCCGCATGCGCGCGAAGAGCGCGGCATCCTTCGCGAAGTCGTCCGCATGGGTGTCGGCGGTCATGTCAGTCCCCTCTCGAATCCGTCCCCCTCGAGCAGCGCGCGCAGCTTCACCAGGCACCGCTGCCGGGTCGGGCCGATCGATCCGACCGGCATGGACAGGTCCGCGGCGATGCGCGCGTAGTCGGGCCGCTCCTCGAACGCGATCACCCGCAGCAGGCGCTGGCAGCGCTCGTTCAGCTGTCCGACCGCCTGCCACAGGGTGCGCTGCTGGTCGGTGAGCACCGCGGTGTGCTCGGCGGGTTCCGCCGTCGGCAGCCGGGTCTCGAGGCTCTCGGTCTCGGTCGGATCGGCTCTGCGCTGCAGCTTGCTCACCCGCCATGCTTCGCGGCGGGCGCACATGGTGAGCCATCCGGACACCGCGCGCGGATCGGCGATCGACTCGTGCCGGCGCACGAGCGTCATCCACGTCGTCTGCACCACGTCCTCGGCGAGCGCACGGTCCAGCCCGTACGCTCGCACCACATGCCAGAGCACCGGCGTCATCAGCCGCACGAGACCGTCCATGGCGCGCGTCTCACCCCCGCGCCACCGCACGAACAGGTCGGCTGCCTGCTCCCAGCGCGACGGCACCCCAGAATCGCCGGATGCCGCGGTGGGGTCTTCGGGGTGCTCCCCCAGGTGCGGGTCCGACCGATCAGCGTCGGTCATAGTGCCCATTGTGTCCACAACTGAGAGGAGCGCACCAGAGGCGCTCTGATACATGTGTCGCCCCGGGCCACTGCCGGTCGTGACAGCCCGGCCATAGACTCGGGGGCATGACGGTGCTCTACATCTCGGCGCGCCCGCAGGCGGTCGCCGCCGACGCAGAGTTCGAGTCGTTCCGCGCCGCAGCCCGTATCGACGACGCCGAGATCCGGCGGCACGACCTGGTCAGCGAGGCACTCGTCATCGAGCCGGATGTCACGGCGGTCGTCGTCGGCGGCAGCCCGTACAACGTGACCGATCCCGAGTCCAGCAAGACCGACGCGCAACGCCGCGGCGAGGATCACCTCGCGCGTCTGGCTGTCGCGTGCGCGGACGGCGTCGGGCCCGCCGTGCTGTTCACGTGCTACGGCATCGGGGTCGCAGCCCGCGCCCTGGGCGGCGAGGTCACGCGCGCGTTCCCGGAAGACACCGGCACGGCCGTTGTCGAGCTGACGGATGCCGGACAGCACGACCCGATCTTCGGTGGGCTCGCGACGCGGTTCAACGCGCTCGCCACCCACAAGGAGGGATGCGTCGCCCCGCCGCCCGGCGGCGAGCTGCTGGCCACGAACGAGGCGTGCCCGGTGCAGGCGTACCGCGTCGGCGAGCGGCTGTACGCGACCCAGTTCCACCCGGAGCCGACGGCGAAGGCCTTCGTCGAGCGCATGGACGTCTACCGCAACGACGGCTACTTCCCCGCCGCCGAGTACGACGTGCTCGCCGCCCGCGTGCTGCAGACCTCGGTGACCGAGCCCCTGCGCATCATCCGCGAGTTCGTCCGCCGCTTCACGTAGCCCCCGGTCGTTGAGCGACCCCCGGTCGTTGAGCGAGCGAAGCGAGACGAAACGCAGATACTCTCGCGGATTCGCGTCTCGTCTCGGTCGCTGGCGCTCCCTCGCTCAACGACCGGGGTGGGACTGACTACAGGGCCGGGTCGACCGTCCGGTCGGAGCCGGCGGGGCGTTCCCGGTGCTCACGCAGCACGGCGAGCGCCCGCGTGTCGAGGGTGATCTGCGACCCCGGCGCCACGCGGGTGCGCCCGACGAGGTTCCCGCCGGTGTCGACGAGCACGTCCCACGCCGGCGATGCCGACACGACGGGCAGCGTGAAGTCGATCGGGGCATCCCCCGCGTTGAACAGCACGATGAAGTGCAGGTCTGCGATCTGCTGGCCCCGCCGGTCGCGCTCGCGGATGCCCTGCCCGTTCAGGAACACGCCGATCGCGCGCCCGAATCCGGACTCCCAGTCCTGCGGCTCCATGACCGTGCCGTCCGGGCGCAGCCACGCGATGTCCGGGATGCGCGCTGCCGGGTCGCGGGGAGCATCCTTGTCGATCGGCTTCGCGGGCCTCCCGTCGAAGAAGCGGCTGCGCCGGAAGGTGGGATGCTCCCGCCGCAGCCGCGACAGCGCCGCGGTGAACTCGACCAGGGCCTCGTCCACGTTGTCCCAGTCCACCCAGGTCGTCTCGTTGTCCTGGTTGTAGCCGTTGTTGTTTCCGCCCTGCGTGCGCCCCAGTTCGTCGCCGTGCAGCAGCATCGGAACGCCCTGGCTGAGCAGCAGCGTCGCGAGGAAGTTGCGCTGCTGCCGCGACCGCAGCTCCCGCACCCCGGCATCCTGCGTCTCGCCCTCGACGCCGCAGTTCCACGAGCGGTTGTCGTCGGTGCCGTCGCGGCCGCCCTCGCCGTTGGCGTCGTTGTGCTTGTGGTCGTAAGAGACGAGGTCGCGCAGCGTGAAGCCGTCGTGTGCGGTGACGAAGTTGATGGATGCCACCGGGCGCCGGCCGGAATGCGCGTACAGGTCGGAGGAACCGGTCAGCCGCGACGCGAATTCGCCGAGCGCCTGCGGCTCGCCGCGCCAGAAGTCGCGCACCGTATCGCGGTAGGTGCCGTTCCACTCGGTCCACTGCGGCGGGAAGTTGCCCACCTGGTAGCCGCCCGGCCCGACATCCCACGGCTCGGCGATGAGCTTCACCTGGGACACCACCGGGTCCTGCTGCACGAGCTCGAAGAACGTGGACAGCTTGTCGACGTCGTAGAACTCGCGGGCCAGGGTCGCGGCGAGGTCGAACCGGAACCCGTCGACGTGCATGTCCAGCACCCAGTACCGCAGCGAGTCCATGATCAGCTGCAGTGTGTGCGGGTTGCCGACGTTGAGGCTGTTTCCGGTGCCGGTGTAATCGGTGTAGTACCGCTTGTCGTCGTTCTGCAGCTTGTAGTAGGCGCGGTTGTCGATGCCGCGCATCGATAGGGTGGGTCCGAGATGGTTGCCTTCGGCGGTGTGGTTGTAGACCACGTCGAGGATCACCTCGATGCCGGCCTGGTGCAGGGCCTTGACCATCGCCTTGAACTCCTGCACCTGGTCGCCGCGGTGCCGGTCGCTGGCGTAGGTGTTCTGCGGGGCGAAGTACGAGATCGTGTTGTAGCCCCAGTAGTTCGACAGCCCCTTCTTCTCCAGGGTGTCGTCGTCGACGAACTGGTGCACCGGCATGAGCTCGATCGCGGTGACGCCCAGCCGCTGCAGGTGGGCGATGATCGCCGGGTGCGCGATGGCGGCGTAGGTGCCGCGGATCGCTTCGGGGATGTCCGGATGCCGCATCGTCAGCCCGCGCACGTGGGCCTCGTAGATGAGGCTCTCGTTGTACGGGATGCGCGGCGGCCGGTCGCCGCCCCAGTCGAAGAACGGGCTCACCACGACGCCCTTGAACATGTCGGCGGCGGAATCGTCGTTGTTGCGCCCGTCGGGATCGCCAAACTGGTACGAGTACAGGGACTGACCCCACTTCACCTGGCCGTCGACGGCCTTCGCGTACGGGTCGAGCAGCAGCTTGTGCGCGTTGAAGCGGCATCCGGATGCCGGATCGTCCGGCCCGTAGACGCGGTATCCGTACCGCTGCCCGTGCCCGACCTGCGGCAGGTAGGCGTGCCACACGAAGGCGTCCTTGTCGACGAGGTCGACGCGGGTCTCGTTGCCGGCGGCGTCGAACAGGCACAGTTCGACGCGTTCGGCTCCCTCGCTGAACAGCGCGAAGTTCGTGCCGTTGCCGTCGAAGGTCGCCCCCAGCGGGTAGGCG
>DATMTQ010000235.1:0-14278 GCA_035564095.1 Microbacterium sp.
GGTCGCGGTCGGCGCCGTGGCGGTGGATGCTCCGCGCGCCCGCAAGCGCGTGCCGTCCGGCCTGCGCGACTCCAAGCTCGTGCCCGAGGCGCGACGCCCGGAGGTGGCGGCCCGGGCCGCCGAGTGGGTGTGCGCTTCCGCCGTGGGGTGGGCGTCCTCCGCCGAGATCGACGAGATCGGCATCATCCGCGCCCTCGGTCTCGCCGCGCATCGGGCCATCGCCCAGCTCGGCGTGCTCGGCTGCGACCTCTCCGACGCGCTCGTACTGCTCGACGGCAACCACGACTACATCACCCCCGTCCAGACGACGCCGTGGCCCGTGCGGCCGATCATCAAGGGCGACCGGGATTGCGCGAGTGCCAGCGCGGCATCGGTGATCGCCAAGGTCGCCCGCGACGATCTCATGCGCGACCTCGACGGCGATTTCCCGGTGTACGGCTGGTCCCGCAACAAGGGCTACGCGAGCCTCGATCACCGCGCCGCGATCCGCGAGCACGGGCTGAGCCGACACCATCGGGCGTCCTGGGCCATCGCGGACGCTCCGACGCTGTTCTGACAGCCGCCCCCGTAGGATGGGAGGACCATGGACGACGACTCCTTCGACGACTACGACCGCGACCTGGAGCTGGCGCTTTTCCGCGAGTACCGGGATGTGGTCTCGCAGTTCGGATACGTGATCGAGACCGAACGACGCTTCTACCTCGCGAACGAGGTCAACGTCGTGCGCCGCGACACCGAGCACGACTTCTACTTCGAGATCACGATGAACGACGTCTGGGTGTGGGACATCTACCGCGCCGACCGCTTCGTCAAGTCCGTGCGCGTGCTCACGTTCAAGGACGTCAACGTCGAGGAGCTGTCCCGCCACGACCTGCACCTGCCCGAGGAGCTCTCGCTCGACAACTGAGCGCGATGCTTTGTCGTCCGTGGAGGTTACGCGGCGGCCACGCGTCCACAGGCGCCGGCGGGCGCGGAACGCTCCACAGGGGCCGACGTCGCCGCGCCGCGATCACGCGCCGGCTGCGAACCTGCCGTCATGGCAGCGAAAGACGACCTCGGGCGCGCGGGCGAGGACCGTGCCGCGCATCATCTGAACCACAGCGGCTACCGGGTGGTCGATCGCAACTGGCGCTGCCCCGAAGGCGAGCTCGACCTCGTGGCCGTGCGTGGGCGCGAGGTCGTGGTCGTCGAGGTCAAGACGCGACGAGGCGACGGCTACGGCGACCCGCTCGAGGCCGTCGACGCCCGCAAGCAGGCGCGACTGTGGCGGCTCGCCCAGCGATGGCGGCGGGAGCATCCCGATCACGCGACGGGCCGGATGCTGCGTCTCGACGTCATCGGCATCACCGGACCCGATCCACGATCGGGGCGCCTCGTGCACCTCGAGGACATCCGGTGAGTGTCGCGCGCACGTGGGCCGTCGCGCTCGTCGGCCTCGAGGGGACCCTGGTCGAGGTCGAGGCCGACCTCAGCAAGCAGGTGCCCGAGTTCCGGATCATCGGCTTGGCCGACAAGGCTCTCGGTGAGGCCGTCCAGCGCGTGCACAACGCCTGTGCGAACAGCGGCACGCCGTTGCCGAAGCGGCGCCTGACGGTCAACCTGTCACCGGCGAGTCTGCCCAAGCAGGGATCCGGGTTCGACCTCGCCGTCGCGATCGCGGCGCTCGCGACCGAGGGCGGGATGAGCGCGGACTCGGTCGCCGGCACCGTGCACATCGGCGAGCTCGGTCTCGACGGCCGGGTGCGGCCGGTGGCCGGCATCCTTCCCGCCGTGCTCGCCGCGCAGCGGGCCGGGCGTACGCGCGTCGTCGTGCCGCATGCCAACCGCGCGGAAGCGGAACTGGTCACCGGTGTCGACGTGCACGCCGCGGCGACCCTCGCCGAGGTGGTGCGGCTGCACGGTGCCGACGTCGAGGTGCCCGATGTCGACCCCGTGACCGTGGAGGAGATCGCGCAGGCCGAGCCGCGCCGCCTCGACCTCGCCGAGGTGATCGGTCAGCGCGATGCCGTCGATGCGCTCGTCGTGGCCGCGGCCGGCGGACACCATCTGCTCATGAGCGGTCCGCCGGGGGCGGGCAAGACGATGATCGCGGAACGGCTGCCCGGCATCCTGCCCGACCTCGACGACGCGGCGGCGCTGCGGGCTGCGTCGATCCGGTCGCTCTCGGGCGCGACGGTCCGGACGCTGACCCGCACGCCGCCCTTCGAGGCGCCGCACCACTCGGCGAGCGTCGCGGCGCTCGTCGGCGGCGGATCCCGCGTGGTGCGTCCCGGTGCGATCGTGCGCGCGAGCGAAGGCGTGCTGTTCCTCGACGAGGCCACCGAGTACCCCGCGAGCACGCTCGACGCGCTCCGCCAGCCGCTGGAGACCGGGCAGATCGAGATCCACCGTGCGGGATTCACGGCCTCGTTCCCCGCCCGGTTCCAGCTCGTGCTGGCCTCGAACCCCTGTCCCTGCGGCAATTACGGCGTGCGGGGCGCCTCATGCACATGCCCGCCGATCGCCATCCGCCGCTACCTCGGACGGCTCAGCGGACCGTTGCTGGACCGCATCGACATCGAACTGTCCGTGCGTCGCGTCGCGGTCGCCCACGCCGACCCCGATCAGCCGGGCACGACCACCGCCGATGCCCGCGCCCGCGTGCATGAAGCACGGGCGCGGGCCCGGCATCGGCTGCGCGGAACGCCCTGGAGGCTCAATGGCGAGGTGAGCGGCGAGTGGCTTCGGCTGGGTCCGCTCGCGCCGACGGAAGTGGTGCGGCGACCGCTGGCGGCCGCGCTGAACCGCGGGGCCCTCACCATGCGCGGGTACCACCGCATCCTGCGGGTCGCGTGGTCGCTCGCCGATCTGGCCGGGCGCGACCGCCTCAGCGTCGACGACGTCGGCCGGGCACTGTACCTGAAGAGGGGACTCCACTCATGACCACCGGTCCCGACGACACGGAACTCATGCCGCTGGTCGCGGAGCTCGGCCGGGACCTCGGCGATCCCGACCGAGCGCACGACGACCTCGCGCGCATCGTGTGGAGTTGTCTCGCCGAGCCCGGCGACGCCGTGGCCGGGATGCTCATCGACGCCGTCGGAGCCCCGGATGCGCTCCGCGTCGCGCGGTCGGCGCGTCCGCACCGGGTCGCGCCGGAGGCGGCCGGCATCCCCTCCGCCGACTGGTCGAACGCGCTCCAGCGGTGGCGTCCGCGGATGACAGCCCCGGATGCGGGGCATGCGCTGCGGATCGCCGCGGCACGCGGCATCCGCCTGCTCACCCCCGCCGATGACGACTGGCCGCGTGCGGTGGACGACCTCGGACCGCACCGTCCTATCTGCCTGTGGGTGCGCGGCGATCCGGCTGTGCTCGGTGCACCGGCTGCCGCCGTGGCGATCGTCGGCGCCCGCGCGGCGACCGGCTATGGCGAGCACGTGGCCGCCGAGCTCTCCGCCGAGCTGGCAGGTCGCGGCGTCGCCGTCGTCTCCGGCGGAGCGTACGGGATCGACGGGTGTGCGCATCGCGCGGCCCTCGGGGTGGGCGGCACCACGATCGCCGTCATGGCGGGCGGTGTGGAGCGCGCGTACCCGGCCGGCCACACCGACCTGTTCGAGCGGATCTCCGCGACGGGCGCAGTGATCAGCGAGGTGCCGTGCGGGGGAGCACCCACGAAATGGAGGTTCCTCGCACGGAACCGCGTGATCGCCGCGCTGGGCGGCGCCACCGTGGTGGTCGAGGCCGGCGGGCGCAGCGGGTCGCTGAACACGGCCGGGCATGCGGCAGCCCTCGGCCGGCCGCTCGGCGCCGTGCCCGGTCCGATCACCAGCGCCTCCTCGGCGGGATGCCATCGCCTGCTGCGCGAATTCGACGCCCGCTGCGTCACCGATGCTGACGAGGTGGTCGAACTGCTGGACCCCGGCACGCTGTTCGACGGTCCCGCGCTTCGCGCCGCACCGGCCCCGACCGGTTCCGCGGCGCCGCCCACCGACGACACCATGCGCGTCCGGGATGCGCTCAGCACGAGGTCGCGGCGTTGCGCGGAGGACATCGCCCGGCGTGCGGGAATGTCCACGGGCGATGTCGAGGCGCGCCTCGGCCTCCTGCTGCTGGCCGGCGAGGCGGACAGAAACCCGGACGGATGGGCACTGGGGTCGCCGCGCACCCGCTGACCCGTGTCGGCGCCTCGGGCCGCCGATGCTGCGGCATCCTGTAATCATGCGGATCAGCGAGGCGACGGCGGCGTACGCCGCGTACCTCGCCGACGTGCGACGCCTCTCGGCGGCCACCGTCCGTGCGTACCAGGGCGACCTCGCCGACCTGCGATCGGCGATCGGCGACCTCGACGTCGGCGACGTCCGCCTCGAGAACCTCCGCGACTGGCTGTGGGAGGACCTGCAGCGCGGCCTCTCCCGTGCGACGGCGGCGCGGCGCACGGCAGCGATCCGCGGCTTCTTCGGCTGGGCGCACGAGCACGGACACGCCACGTCCGACCCCAGCCTGCGGCTCGTCGCGCCCAAACGCGGTCGCACGCTGCCGGCGGTGGCGGGCGCCGACGCGGTCGCAGCATTGCTCGAAGACCTCGGCGCGCGAGCCGCGGACGGGGATCCCCTGCTGCTGCGCGACCACGCCCTCCTCGAACTGCTCTACGCCTCCGCCCTGCGCGTCTCCGAAGCATGCGGACTGGACCTCACCGACGTCGACGCCGCGCGGCGCACCGTGCGCGTGCTCGGGAAGGGGTCGAAGGAACGGATCGTGCCGTTCGGGGGCGCCGCGGCCCGCGCTCTGGACGCGTATCTCGTGCGTGCGCGACCGACGCTCGCCGGACCGGCGTCCGGGGGGGCCGTCTTCCTCGGACCGCGCGGCGGCCGCCTGGGCCCGCGCGCCGTCTACGCCGTCGTCGCACGCGAGCTCGCGCCGGTCGTCGGCACGGAAACCATCGGGCCGCATGCTCTGCGCCACTCCGCGGCGACACATCTGCTCGAGGGCGGCGCGGACCTGCGCGCCGTGCAGGAGATGCTCGGGCACGCGAGCCTCGGCACCACGCAGATCTACACCCACGTGTCCGGGGAGCGGCTGATGGCCGCGTACCGGCTCGCGCACCCGCGCGCCTGACCGGAACCGTCGGCGACGGGGCTCTCGACCGGTCACTCGCAGCAGGGAAGCAGCACCGCGCGCCGGATGCCGCCGAGCAGCAGCATGGGATTCAGGTACTCGCCGTCGCGGCGCACGCCGAAGTGCACGCTGCCAGCGACGACGTGTCCTCCCACCGAGACCGAGCCGACGGGGTCGGCCTTGCGCACGACGTCGCCCGGCGTCGCGTCGGATGCCACCGGCTCCAGCGTCGAGACGAGGCCTCCGCCGTGATCGATGGTCACGAGCGGGCGCCCGGCGACCGTTCCGACGAAGGCGACGACCCCGTCCGCCGGCGCGCGGACGACAGCGCCCGGCGAGGCGGAGAGGTCGATCCCGCGGTGCCCGGGCCCGTAGCGGTGGGCGGGAGCGACGTACGCCGAGGTCACCCGGTGCGACGACGTCGGCCAAGTCCAGCGTGGGGTGTCCGGAGTGTCGTCCGCCGCCGGACCCGCAGCCGCCGACTGCGTGCCCGACGGCAGATCCCGTGCGGCGGCGGCCGTGGGGGCGAGGCAGACGAGAAGCATCAGGACGACCGCCGACGCCCCCGCGCGGCGGAGCCCGGCTGCGGTTCCGACGATCGTCGAGGTGCTCATGTGCCGAGCATGGCGGGTTCGGCGAGCCGTCGCGATGTCGGGAGCCGGGCCTGTGGAAGGATGCCCGTTCCGCGGCGTCGGAGGCCGCGTGTGGACGAATCTTCTGCTGATACACTGAGAGGGCATCTCGCCTGTCGAGATGACTCCGCGTGCCCGTGGCCTGCCGCATACCAGCGGCACTGCAGGCGGCACCCCCTCCCATCGGTCCCGCATTCCGTGCGGGCGGGAGCGTGCCGGGCACCAGGCTCGTCGCGCATCAGCGTGACGGAATCAACCGCAACGGGCGCACCGCGCCCCAGAACAGGAGAACGACCATGGCCGTCGTCACCATCCGCCAGCTGCTCGACAGCGGCGTTCACTTCGGACACCAGACCCGTCGGTGGAACCCGAAGGTCAAGCGCTTCATCCTCACCGAGCGCTCCGGCATCCACATCATCGACCTGCAGCAGTCGCTCTCGTACATCGACAAGGCGTACGAGTTCGTCAAGGAGACCGTCGCGCACGGCGGCACGATCCTCTTCGTCGGCACCAAGAAGCAGGCGCAGGAAGTGCTCGCCGAGCAGGCGACCCGCGTGGGCCAGCCCTATGTGAACCAGCGCTGGCTCGGTGGACTCCTCACCAACTTCAGCACCGTCAGCAAGCGACTGGCCCGCATGAAGGAGCTCGAGGAGCTCGACTACGAGAACCCGGCTGCGAGCGGCTTCACGAAGAAGGAGCTGCTGCTCAAGAAGCGCGAGCTCGACAAGCTGCACAAGTCGCTCGGCGGCATCCGCAACCTGCAGAAGACCCCGTCGGCACTGTGGGTCGTCGACGCCAAGCGCGAGCACCTCGCCATCGACGAGGCCAAGAAGCTCGGCATCCCGGTGATCGGCATCCTCGACACCAACGCCGACCCGGACGACTTCCAGTACCCGATCCCCGGCAACGACGACGCGATCCGCTCCGTTTCGCTGCTGACGCGCATCATCGCCGACGCCGCCGCCGAGGGCCTGCAGCAGAAGCACAACCCGGAGGCCGGCGAGGCTGAGCCGCTGGCCGAGTGGGAGCGCGAGTTGCTCGAGCAGGGTGCTGCTGAGGCCGAAGCGACCGAGACCGTGGTCGAAGCGACCGAGACCGTGGTCGACGCGACCGAGACCGTCGCCGTCGAGGCCGTGGCCGAGGAGCCGGCCGTCGAGGCCGTCGTCGCCGAGGGCGACCAGGCCTGAGCCACTGAACATCGCCACGGCGGGGTCGTCTTCGGACGGTCCCGCCGTGGCATCCCGCACAACTTCCACAAGAGCAAGGAGCCACCACCCATGGCAAACTTCACGATCGCCGACATCAAGACGCTGCGCGAGCAGCTCGGCACGGGCATGGTCGACACCAAGAAGGCGCTCGAGGAGGCCGACGGAGACCTCGAGAAGGCCGTCGAGATCCTGCGCCTGAAGGGCGCGAAGGGCAACGCCAAGCGCGCCGACCGCTCCACCAGCGAGGGCCTCGTCGCCGCCCGCGAGGGCGACGGCCAGGTGACGCTGATCGAGCTGAACACCGAGACCGACTTCGTCGCGAAGAACGACCGCTTCATCGCGCTGGCCGACAAAGTCGCCGACGCCTCCGCAGCCGCCGCCGCCGACTCGGCCGAGGCCGCGCTGGCCGCCCCCGCCGGCGACCAGACCGTCGCCGAGCTGATCGCGGACGAGGCCGCCATCATCGGCGAGAAGGTCGAGCTGCGCCGCGTTCGCACCGTCTCCGGCGAGAACTTCCAGGTGTACCTGCACAAGACCAGCAAGGACCTGCCCCCGCAGGTCGGTGTGGTCGTCGCGTACACCGGTGACGACGCCGAGACCGCTCGCAGCATCGCGCAGCACATCTCGTTCGCCAACCCGAGCTACCTCTCGCGCGACGAGGTTCCTGCCGCCGACGTCGAGAAGGAGCGCGAGATCGTCACCGAGATCTCCCGCAACGAGGGCAAGCCGGAGGCCGCCCTTCCCAAGATCGTCGAGGGCCGCGTCAACGCGTTCTTCAAGCAGGTCGCGCTGCTGGACCAGGACTACGCGAAGGATAACAAGCTGTCCGTCGCACAGGTGGCGAAGGACGCCGGCATCACGGTGACCGGCTTCGCCCGCTTCAAGGTCGGCGCGTAAGCATCCCGAAGGGCCCGCATCGTGTTCGATGCGGGCCCTTCGCATGCCGTTCGATAGGTTTGGCTCTGGCAAGGAGGAACAGTGATCAGTGAGGCAACCGGACGTCGACGCGTCCTGCTCAAGCTCTCGGGAGAGGCCTTCGGCGGCGGCGGACTGGGTGTGAACCCGGACGTCGTCAGCCAGATCGCCCGCGAGATCGCGGAGGCGACGGATCGCGTCGAGATCGCGGTCGTCGTCGGCGGCGGCAACTTCTTCCGCGGCGCGGAGCTCAGCCAGCGCGGCATGGACCGCGGGCGCGCCGACTACATGGGGATGCTCGGCACGGTCATGAACGCCCTCGCCCTGCAGGACTTCCTCGAGCAGGCGGGTGCCGCCACGCGCGTGCAGTCCGCGATCCAGATGACCCAGGTGGCGGAGCCCTACATCCCGCTGCGTGCGGAGCGCCACATGGAGAAGGGACGCGTCGTGGTCTTCGGCGCGGGCGCCGGTCTGCCCTACTTCTCCACGGATACGGTCGCCGCCCAGCGGGCGCTCGAGATCGGCGCCGACGAGGTGCTCGTGGCGAAAAACGGCGTGGACGGGGTCTACACGGCGGACCCGAAGAAGGATGCCTCGGCCACCATGATCGATCGCATCACCTACCTCGACGCGCTGCAGCGCGGTCTCAAGGTCGTCGACTCGACGGCGTTCAGCCTCTGCATGGACAACCGGATGAGCATGCGCGTGTTCGGCATGGAGCCCGCCGGAAACGTCACCCGCGCCCTCCTCGGCGACCCGATCGGCACCCTCGTCACCGCGTGACGGGAGCCCGCCGCTCCGCGGCGGCCCACCGCCCGACCGCTAGACTGACTCAGACGTCTCAGAAGAAGGAGAAACCGTGATCGCGGATGTCTTGGCCGATGCCGGAGCTCGCATGGACCGCGCCGTCGAAGCGGCGAAGGATGACTTCGCGACGGTGCGCACCGGGCGTGCGAACCCGCAGATGTTCGAGAAGATCCTCGTGGACTACTACGGCACGCCGACGCCGCTGGCCCAGCTCGCCTCGCTGAACAACCCCGAGGCGCGCACGGTGGTCATCAACCCCTATGACAAGGCCGCCCTCAAGGACATCGAGCAGGCGATCCGCGACACGCCGAACCTCGGGGCCAACCCGACCAACGACGGCACCCTCCTGCGCGTGACCCTTCCCGAGCTCACCGAGGAACGCCGCAAGGAGTACGTCAAGCTCGTCCGCGGCAAGGGCGAGGACGCCAAGGTGCACGTGCGCGGCATCCGCCGCAAGGCCAACGACGACCTCGACAACCTCAAGAACGACGTCGGAGAAGACGAGCTCAAGCGCGCCGAAAAGGACCTCGACGCCCTCACGCGCACGCACGTCGACCAGATCGACGACGCGCTCAAGCGCAAAGAGGCCGAGCTGCTCGAAGTCTGAACGGTTCGATGTCCGGTGTCGAAGGCGGTGACGAGCCCGATCGCGTCGAACGCGACCAGGCCGATCCGTCGCACCCGGACGACGCCGCCTCGGCGCTGCAGGCCCATCTGCGCTCGGCTCGTGCGGACTTCGAGGAGGCCAACGAGCGCATCAAGGAGCGCACCGGTCGCGACCTGATCGTCGCGATCCTGATCGCACTCGCGATCGGCGCCGTGGTGGTCGCATCCCTGGTGTTCCTGAAGCAGCTCTTCGTGCTGTTCGCCCTCGCGGCCGTGGGGCTCGCGGTGTGGGAGTTCTCCCGCGCGCTGCAAGCCGCCGGACATCGGGTCGACATCATCCCGCAGACCGTGTGCGCGGCGGCGCTGGTCGTGACGGGCTGGGTCTACGGCGGGCGATGGATCTGGTGGATCGCCCTGTTCGGTGCGGTCGTGCTGGTCATCGCGTGGCGCTTCATCGGTCAGATGATCGCCCGGGACGGCCGGACCTACGGGGCGGTGCTCGACGACGTCGTGCTGGCCCCGTTCATCCAGCTGTACGTCGCTCTCACGGGGAGCCTGTGCGTCGTCCTGCTCGACCAGGACCGCGGGGAATGGTGGGTGCTCTCCTTCCTCATCGTCGCGGTCGCCGCAGACACCGGCGCGTATGCGTCGGGCCTGCTGTTCGGCAGGCATCCGATGGCCCCGCGCATCAGCCCGAAGAAGACGTGGGAGGGGTTCGCCGGCGCTGTGGCGGCATCCCTCGCCGCCGGCGTGCTGCTGGCCCTGTTCCTGCTCGGCCTGCCCTGGTGGACCGGGCTCGTCTTCGGAGTCGTGATCCTCGCCACCGCGACGTGCGGCGACCTGGGCGAGTCGATGATCAAGCGTGCTCTCGGCATCAAGGACATGAGCTCGTGGCTGCCGGGGCACGGCGGCGTCCTCGACCGCCTCGATTCGATCCTGCTGTCCGCTCCCGCGGCGCTGGCCTTGTACTACCTGATGACTCCGATGGTGACCCCATGACGACGACCGCCGACACGAAGTCTGCGCCGGCCCCCGGCTTCCCCGTCACGACGGGGCGCACGAAGGGTTACCAGAAGAAGGCCGTGGACGCGTTCCTCGCCCGCGCCCGCGCATCGTTCGAAGGCGATCCGGGTGCCGGCGAGATGACGGCGGCTGACGTGCGCACGGCGGCGTTCCCTCTTGTCAAGCACGGCTACGTCATCGCCTCGGTCGATGCGGCGCTCGGGCGCGTCGAGGATGCGTTCGCCGCCCGGGCGCGGGGTGCCGCGATCTCCGGAACGGGACGCAGCTCGTGGGTCGCCCAGTCCCGCGAGCACGCGCAGGAGATCCTCGACCGGATCAGCCGCCCCCGGGGCGAGCGATTCCGCCGGGTCGCGTGGCCCGCATACGGGTATCGCGTCGACGAGGTGGACATCGTGGTCGACAAGCTCGCAGCCTACCTCGCGGACGGGCGGCCGGTGACGGTGGACCAGGTGCGTTCGGTGGCGTTCCGGATGCAGCGCCGCGGCTATCGCGAGGCTCAGGTCGACGCCGTGCTCGACGCGATCGTGGACGTCATGCTGGCAGTTGACTGATCGCCGCGGCCGGTCGGATGGCGCCGGACGCCGTCGGCCGCTAGTGTTTACCGTATTGTGACTTCCCGCAGCGAGATGATTTCCGAGACATCCCGGCGGGCGAGGCGAATGGCGGCCCAGAGCACTCCGCTGCGGCGGAGGATGCGCGTGCAGCCGCCCGCTCCCGTGACCACGCGCCCTCTTCCGCGCCATCGGCCCGAGCCGCGCACGCGGTGGTCCCGCCGTCAGGGGGTTCTCTCGGTCTTCGCCGGCTTCGCGGTCGTGGCGTTCGGCGTCGCCGCCGTCGGCCCGCTCGGCGCTTCGCTCGCCACCCGCGCCGACGCGGCGACGACTCCGCCGGCGACGATCTATTCGCTGACGCGCGCCGACGCCCAGACGCTCGACACCCAGGCGCACTCCGCGCAGCCGGCGCTGCAGCGCGACACCTACTCGGTCAAGGTGATCCCGCAGGCCGTTCCCGCCCAGACGTCGTCTTCGGCGTCGATGATGGCGCAGGTCGCATCGTTCGTGGCGCCGTCCCCGGGCAGTGCCCAGGCGATCGCCTACCAGCTCGTGCGGGCCCGCGGATGGGACGACAGCCAGTTCCAGTGCCTGGTCGCGCTCTGGAACCGCGAGTCGGGCTGGCGCGTGAACGCCGCGAACCCGAGCGGCGCGTACGGCATCCCGCAGGCCCTTCCCGGCAGCAAGATGGGCGCGTACGGCTCGGATTGGGCGACGAACCCCGCCACGCAGATCAAGTGGGGCCTGTCCTACATCTCCGGCAGCTACGGCACGCCGTGCGGAGCGTGGGGTCACTCGAACTCCTACGGCTGGTACTGAGCGGATGCCGCGGGCACGACGGCCCCGGCCGCAGCCCGACGGCGACGCGCTGGAGCGGATGATCCTGGGCTGGAAGCGCACGGAAGTGCGCGGCGGCGTGGAGTGGTACGTCCAGCCGATGCCGGCATCGCGATCGGAGAAGGCCTACATCTGCCCGGGATGCGGCCGGCAGATCGCCCCAGGGGCGGCGCATCTCGTTACGTGGCGCGCCGATGGCATCATGGGTGATGCGGCCGATCTCGCGGCGCGACGGCACTGGCACACAGCCTGTTGGAGGGTGAGCTGATGGAGATCCGTGGAGCTGTGACGCTGCCCGCGCGCCGTGAGGACATCGAGCTCGAGACCGCAGACGGCATCCGCCTCGTCGGGGAACTCGCCGTGCCGCTCGAGAGGCAGCCCGTGGCGACCCTCGTCACCCTGCATCCTCTTCCCACCGCCGGCGGGTTCATGGACTCGCACATCCTGCGCAAGGCGGCGGCTCGCCTGCCCGCGCTGGCCGACCTGGCGGTGCTCCGGTTCAACACCCGCGGCACGACGTCGCCGCGGGGCACGAGCGGCGGCGCATTCGACGGCGGCGCGGCCGAGCGGTTCGACGTCGCCGCGGCGATGGACTTCGTGGCGGCTCGCGGGCTTCCCCGTCCCTGGCTGGTCGGCTGGTCGTTCGGCACGGAGCTCGCCCTCAAGTACGGTCCCGAGCACCCCATCGAGGGCGCCGTGCTGCTCTCGCCGCCGCTGCACCGTGCGACGCCCGCAGAGGTCGCGGCCTGGCACGACGATCCGCGTCGCCTCGTGGTGCTCGTTCCCGAGTTCGACGACTATCTGCGCCCCGCCGAGGCAGTGAAGCGCTTCGCGTCGGTTCCCGAGGCCACCGTGATCGACGTGGACGGCGGCAAGCACCTGTGGGTGGGGGAGAACCAGACGCGGCGCGTGCTCACCGAGATCGTCGCCGTCGTGAACGCGGCCGCGCTGCCGCTGCCCACCGAATGGCACGGAACGGGCGCCGCCGCACGGTCCTGACCGCCCCGCTCGGCGGAGGCGCCGCGGCGGCTCAGCGCTCGTTCTGGCGGGGGATGATCACCTGGCGGTAGATGATCAGCACGCTCGCCGCCACCGGGATCGCGATGAGGGCGCCGAGCAGCCCGAGCAGCGACCCGCCGGCCAGGGCGGCGACCACGACGACCCCGCCGGGGACCGAGACCGCGCGGTTCATGATGCGCGGCGAGAGGACATATGCCTCCACCTGCATGTACACGAGGTAGTAGACGGCCGCGATGAGGGCCGTCGTGGGGGAGCCCAGCCCGGGGATCAGGCACGTGAGCACGATGATCGTCGAGCCGGTCAAGGTGCCCACGAGCGGGATGAGCGAGAAGAAGAACGCGATCACCGCCAGCACGGCGGGGAAGGGCGCGTTGATCACCGACAGGAAGATCGTGCTCAGCACGCCGTTGATGACGCCGAGCGTGACCTGCCCCATCACGTAGTAGCCGACCGAGTCGGTGATCTGCTCGGACAGGTCGATGAACCGGGCGCGTCTCGAGGCCGGTACGAGCCGGTACACGGCGCTCTTGAGGGACGGGACGGATGCCGTGAAGTAGATCGTCAGCACGAGCACGATGAGGGCGCCCGCGAGCAGGCCCAGCGCTTTGGCCCCCGCAGTGATGACGCCCTGCCCGATCGAGCCGCTGATCGTGGCGACGTTGCGGGTCAGCCAGTCCTGCAGATAGTTCGAGACGACGTCGACGTTCAGTGCCGGGAAAGTCTGGTGCAGCCAGTTCTTGACGTCGTCGATCGCGGTATTGCTGTTGACGAGTTCCGTGACCTGCGCGACGAGCTGGGTCACCTGGCCGCCGATGATCGGCACCACCATGAGGATGATGCCGGCCACGACGGCGAGCGAGGCGAGGATCGTGACCACGACGGCGGCCCAGCGCGCCAGGCGCCGGCGCACCAGGAACGCGACCACGGGTTCGAGCCCGAGGGCCAGGAAGAGCGCGGTCCCGACGTAGAGCAGGATGGTCGACAGCGTCTGGATGCTGCCGATCAGCAGCAGGCCGAGCCCGACCCCGAGGGTGGCCACCAGGGCCACGCGGAACGGGTTCTGCACCTTCATGGACGCTCCTCCCGCTTCGTCGGCCGTGTCACGTCAGGATACTGACATCCGGCCCGGGGCCCGCGGCGCCGCGCGCTCTGTGACCGCTCTCAGGTCCGTTTCGCTATGGTGGAGGGTCGATGCTGTGGCCTGCGCGTGCCCGATGCGCCGGCCCGGAAGGGTGTTTTCGTGCGTTTCGTGTGGGCCATCGCCGCCTTCGTGCTCGCGGCTCTGATGATCGCCGCCGGCATCGCCCAGCGCACCGTGTTCGAGGGGCCGTCGTCGGAGACGACGACCATGCACACGGCCGGCGACGCCCCGTTCACCGTCATCGACAGCTCCGTGCTCACGCGTCATCCGGGGTCGCAGACCGTGCGCGCCGCCGCGCCCGGACAGGTGTTCCTCTCCTACGGTCGCACCGCCGACGTGAAGGCCTGGCTCGCCGGCGCCACCTACAACCGGGTGTCGCTGGGGCGCGGGGGCAGGATCGTCACCACGGTGATCGGTCCCGACGGCGCGACGGTCGGCCGGCAG
>DATMTQ010000236.1:0-9424 GCA_035564095.1 Microbacterium sp.
CGCGCAGGCGCGTGCGGAGCCGGCGCCGATGCGCGCCGGTGCGTGGTGGACCGCAGTCGCGGCGGGGCTCGTCGATGCGTCCGCCAACACGCTCACCCTCGTCGCGCTGCGTTCCGGAGACCTCGGGATCGTGTCGGCGCTGATCGCGATGTACCCGGCCGGAACGATCCTGCTCGCCTCGATCGTGCTGCGCGAGCGCATCGCCGGCGTGCAGTGGTTCGGGCTCGCGCTGGCACTGGCATCCGGCGTGCTGCTCGCGATCGGCTGAGCACGCCGTCACGCGTCATCCCGCGGTGCGGTACACGACGACCGGACCGGACTCCCACTCTCGCCTGCGCACCCAGCGCAGCAGTTCGAGACTCGCCTTGCGTTCGGCACGCGCCCGGCCGAGGCGATACCACCGCTGCGCGGAGGAGGCTCCCGCACCCGTGCGGATGGAGATGCTGTAGTCGAATCGGCCCACCTGCTGGATCTCCGCGCAGACCTCGCCGCCGTCGATGATCGTGCTCATGACCGGATCATATGACCGCTGCGACCCCTGCGGATCGGGATGCCGGCAGATGGGGCCAGCCGATTCGCGACGCGGCATCCGAGCCTGTAAGATCGATCATCGTGCCCCGCGCAAGTGAGGCAGGCCGCTTTAGCTCAGTCGGCAGAGCGATTCACTCGTAATGAATAGGTCGTCGGTTCGATTCCGACAAGCGGCTCCGAACACGGAAGGCCGGTCCCACGGGGCCGGCCTTCCGTTCGTCCGCCTACCTGCAGACCAATCCGTCCTGCGGGGTCGTACCCGCGAGGAAGTAGCCGTTGACGGCGTCGTCGACGCACGAGTTGCCCTTGTTGAAGCCGGTATGTCCCTGCCCGATGCGGGTGATCAGCAGGCCGGAGTCAAGCTGCGAGGCGAGCGACTTCGCCCACGCGTACGGCGTGGCGGGATCGTTGCTCGTGCCGATCACGATGATCGGCGCCGCGCCCGGTGCGTGGATCTGCTGGCGCGTCACGTGGTTCTTGATCGGCCACTGCGAGCACGTGTCGACCTGCACGCTCCAGTACGGGGCGATCGTCGGCGCCTTCCGTTTCAGGGTCCGCTGCGCGGCGGCGATCTGAGCGGCCGTCTCGCCGCCCGGATAGTCCATGCAGTTGTAGGCGTTGAAGGCCTCGAACGAGTTGTCCTCGTACCGTCCGTCGACGCGGTTGTAGTAGAAGTCGGCGAGCTGGAACGCGATCGACGGATCGCCGTTGGCCACCCCGTCCAGCGCCTGGGTCAGGTACTTCCAGCTGCTCTGCGAATACAGTGCCGAGACGATCGCAGTCATGAGCGAGTCAGCGCCCAGGTCGCGCCCGTCGCTGTTGGGCTGCGGGTTCGCATCCACCTGCGCGAGCATGGAGCCGAGGTCGGACATCGCGTCGCCGACGGTGCCCGAGAACGGGCATCCCTTCTGCTTCAGGCAGTACGCCATGTAGGCCCTCAGCGCGGACTCGAAGCCGACGCCCTGGGCGACGCTGACATCGAGCGACGACGCCGACGGGTCGAGGGCGCCGTCCAGCACCATGTGCCCGACCCGGCCGGGGTACAGCCCCGCGTACGTCGCGCCGAGGAAGGTGCCGTAGGAGTAGCCGAGGTAGTCGAGCTTCTTCTGCCCGAGCACGGCGCGGATGACGTCCATGTCGCGCGCCGCCGAGACGGTGTCGATGTGGGCGAGGATGCCTGCGCTGCTGCGGTCGCAAGCCTGGCCGAACCGCTTGAAGTTCGACAGCTCCTCGGCGACCCACGCCGAGGTGTTGCGCTTCTGCGTCGGCAGGTCGAACAGGAACGCGTCCATGTCGGTCGTGTCGTAGCACTTCACCGCGGGACGGGACTCCCCCACGCCCCGCGGGTCGAAGCCGATGACGTCGTAGTTCTTCTCGAGATCGGCCCCCACCGCGTACTCCACGGAGTCGCGCACGAGCTGCACGCCGCTTGCGCCCGGGCCTCCGGGGTTGACCAGCAGCGCCCCCTTCGGTGAGCCGTCGCTCGCGCGGTGCCGGATCACGGCGAGCTGCATCCTGCCCTGGGCCGGCGCGGTCCAGTCCAGCGGCACGCTGACCCGGCCGCAGTCATCGTCGCCGTTGCAGGCGTGCCACGCCACGGTCTGCGAGTAGAACGGCTTGAGCTCGGCCGACACGCCGGACGTGTCCGGCCCGTTCGACGGGCTCGCCGACTTCTTGCCGAACTCGATCGGGGTGAACAGGCACGCGTTGAGAGTGACGGATGCCACCGCCACGCCGACGACCACGGTCAGCAGCCTGCGGATGAGGGTTGCGCGGGTCGTGGTCACAGGGTCCTCCCACTCGCGACGGTCACGAGCATGCTCTCGAGCGCCAGCGTCGGCGCCACGTTCTGTTCCAGATTGCGGCGCGTCTGCGCGATCCGGTCGACGACGACCAGGGTGCGCTCGGCCGGCCACGCCTCGGCCGCGCCGCGCAGCTGCTGTTCGTACTCGCGGTTGATGAAGTCGTCGGTGCGCCCGAACTGCAGCAGCAGGATGTCTCGGAACATCGACTGCAGGTCGGTGAGCACGCGATCGATGCCGTCGCGGAGGCTCCGCGTCGCACGCCGCTTCTGCTCGTCTTCGAGCGCGTTCAGCTGGGACCGCACCGCCGTGGGAACGGCGGCGCCCTCGGCGACGCCGAAGGTGTGCAGCAGCTGCGCCCGCTCGCCCTCGTCGCGTTCGGCGGTCAGCGCCTTGGCGTCGTCGGTAGCGGCCTGCACGATCTGCGCGGCGACCTCGACGGCATCCCCCACTCCGCGCACCCGCAGCACGGCCTGCAGCGTCTGGTCCCGGCGGTCGCGGGAGGCTGCGTCGGTCGCGAGTCGCTGGGCCATGCCGATGTGCCGCTGTGCGTGACGGGCGGACTGCTCGGCCAGGGCCGGGTCGGCGCCGGTGCGCGCGGAGATGAGGCGGGCGACCTCCGCGATGTCAGGCTCGTTGAGCCGCAGCACGCGCACCCGCGAGCGGATCGTGGGCAGCAGATCGGCGTCGCTGGGCGCGCACAGGATCCACACCGTCTGGGCCGGCGGCTCCTCGAGCGCCTTGAGCAGCACGTTCGAGGTGCGCTCGGCCATGCGATCGGCGTCTTCCATCACGATCACGCGGTATCTGCCCAGCGACGGTGCGAAGTAGGAGCGTTCGACGAGGGCGCGGGCGTCTTTGATGGTGATGATCACACCTTCGGTGCGCAGCGACGTGAGGTCGGGATGCGTGCCGGCCAGCACCTGCCGCATGGCCTGCTCGTCGCCCGGTTCGGCGATGAGTGCGGCGGCGAACGCGTAGGCGAGTGTCGATCGCCCCGACCCGGGCGGGCCGGTGATGAGCCACGCGTGCGCGCTGCGCGCAGGGTCGGATGCCGCCTCCTGCAGCAGCGCCACGGCGTCGTCCTGCCCCCAGACCGCACCCCACGGAGCAGCGGGCGCGGCCACAGTCGAGGTCATGCGTTCCACCCTAACGGGACGCCCCGACATCGCCCCGGATGCATCCACACCCGGCAACGTGTGTGCCCCGCCGGCGTCACGCGGACGCCGACGGGGCACAGGCGATCACGTGGGATCAGTCGCCGACGCGTGTCCAGGTCCCGCAGTCATAGGACGCGAAACCTTTCGTGGTCGAGTCGAGGAACACCTCGCGGCCGGCCGATGCGCCCGAGTCGACGTCCGTCGCCGGCCAACGCGAGATCAGCTCTGCGTCGGTGCCGCCGAATCCGGAGAGGACCTCGTAGTAGCAGTACTCTCCCGTCGGCCCCGTCGTGACGTAGTGACCGGCCTGCATCGTGGTGCCGACCGCCTGCACGCCGTTGCCGACCGTCGTGGCCGGGGCCGTCAGCTTCAGGAGCGGAGTCCACGAGCCGCAGCCCACTGTGCCGAAGCCGTAGTCGGTCGACCTGATCGTGACGATCTGCCGGCCGCTCGTGAACGCGGCGCCGAAGCCGATCGGGTTGCCGCTGCTGTCCAGGCGCGCCCAGAGGCAGCCTTCCGGCGCGTTGGCGTAGTACGTGCCGGCCTTGATCTGCGTCCCGACGCGGTAGCCGACATAGCTGTCCTTCGTGACCACCGGTGCCGGTCCGATGACCGCCGCCGTGGCAGCGCTCGTACGCGACGTCGTCGCGTAGCCGCCGCGCCGGCCGGTGAACATGACCGTGATCTTCTTGCCGTAGTCGGCGACGGTGAGCCGGTAGGCACTGCCGGTCGCACCGACGATGGAGACGCCGTTGCGCTTCCACTGCCACGTGTACGACGAGACGAGCGGGGACCAGGCCGTGCGATGCGCCGAGAGGATCGAGTTCACCCGCGTCGTCCCGGTGATCGTCGGCGCGGTGGTGAGGCTGAACCGCTTGACGACGTACGCCGTGGACGCACTCGTCATTGTCTTGGTGAGGTACGCGGCACGGGTCCCCGTCACGCGCACGCTGATCTTCTTGCCCCAGTCCGTGCTCGTCACCTTGTACGACGCTCCCGTCGCGCCCGTGATCGCGACGCCGTTGCGCAGCCAGCGGTAGGACTTGGAGGCCCACGGCGACCAGGTGCCGGCGTTCGCCGTCAGCGTCGATCCGACCACCGCGCTGCCCGAGATCTTCGGCGTGGGTGCGACGAACACGCCGTACCCGATCGTGATCGGCTTGGTGGTCTGCGTCACCGTCACGTAGCCTGCGCGCTTCGCGCTGACCGTCAGGGTCAGGCTCCTGCCGCGCTGGGTGGCCGCCGGCGTGAACGTCGACGCCGTCGACACCGGCACACCGGAAACCTTCCAGCTGTACGAGAAGGATGCCGCCGGAGACCAGGTTCCGGGCTTCGCCGTCAGCCTCGAACCGACGCGGATGGCGCCGACGATCGTCGGAACGGGCTTGGTGGTGAAGGTCGCCGTGCCGATCGTGACCGCCGCCGAGACCCGCGAGGCCGTGTTGTAGCCGTCGGCGGAGCCGGTCACCGTGACCGAGAGCGCCGCGCCCTGCTGGGCGGCGGTCGGAGTGAACGAAGGGTCCGTGCCGACGGTGGTGCCGGCGATGGTCCACGCATAGGTGAGCGTCGCGGCCGCATCCCACGTTCCTGCGCTCACGGAGAGCGGCGAATCCACCTTCGGCGTGCCGACGATGACCGGCTGCGGCGCCGAGGCGAAATCTCCGGGCGCGACTTGCTCGGTGGCGGTCAGCTTCTGCGCGTAGGGATCGTAGGTGTCGGCGGCGGCGGTCACCTCCGCGCTGATCGTCTTGCCCAGCATGTCCGGCTCCACCCGCAGCGCGAGGTCGGCGGCCTGCCCCTCGGGCTCGGTGTAGATCGTGCCGTCGACCGACCACACGACGCTCACCGCGGCATCGCCGGGCGACCACCCGGTCGCCGGGATCGACACCGTCGATCCGACCGTCATGTCGCCGGCGATCGCCAGGTCCGCGGGCGCCGTCACGGCGTCTACGGCGAACGCCGCGGTCGATGTCAGCGACGAGATGATGACTGCGGCCGTCGCGAGTGCTGCGACGGTCACGCGTCGTGTGCGCGCGGCCCGACGCTCTGTGCCTGAATGCACGTGTTCCCCCATAGGTCAAAGACGTCGGGATGCCGCGACAGCTGAGTGCTGCCGGCATCCGGACCCAACTGCATAAGAATAGCCTTATCTAACGGCATTCCCAGCTTCAGGATCGACGACACCCGGGATCGCTTCGGCGCGGTGCTTCAGTCCAGGCGCGCGCCGACGAAACGCCTTATCGATTCGGCGATGTCGGCGGCATCCCGCGAGGCGTCCACCACGACGAACCGATCGGGCTCGGCGGCGGCGAGAGCCAGGAACGCTTCCCGCACGCGGTCGTGGAAGGCCGCCTTCTCGGACTCCAGCCGATCGAACGGCTTGTCGTCGGCGTCGAGGCGCGCGCGCGCCGCCGCGTGGTCGAGGTCGAGCAGGATCGTGACGTCGGGCAGGAGGTCCTCGGTCGCCCACAGCGACAGCCGGCGCACCTCGTCGGCATCGAGCACCCGTCCGGCGCCCTGATACGCGACCGAGGAGTCGAGGTAGCGATCCTGGATCACGATGTCGCCGCGCTCGAGCGCGGGCCGCACGACGGATGCCACGTGGTGGGCGCGGTCGGCGGCGTACAGCAGCGCCTCCGCGCGCGGGGACACCTCGCCGCGATGGTGCAGCACGATGTCGCGGATGAGCACGCCCACCTCGGTGCCGCCCGGCTCGCGCGTTCGCACGACCGTCCGTCCGGTGTGTTCGAGCCAGGTCTGCAGAAGAGCCGCCTGGGTGGTCTTGCCGACGCCGTCACCGCCTTCGAAGGTGATGAACAGCCCTTCGACGGGCTCCGGGACGGTCACTTCTTCGTCGTGCCCTTGGCCGCGGCCGTGGACTTCTTCGCAGTCGTCTTCGTCGCCGTCGCGCGTTTGGCCGCGCGTTTGGGCGCCGGACCCTTCGCGCGCTTGTCGGCGAGCATCTGCACGGCGCGGTCGAACTCGACCGACATCGGGTCTTCGCCGCGCGGGATCGTGACGTTGGTCTCGCCGTCGGTGACGTACGGCCCGAACCGGCCGTCACGGATGCGGATCGGCTTGCCCGAGACCGGGTCGGCGTCGAACTCCTTCAGGGCGCTCGACGCTCGACGGGCGCCGTACTTCGGCTGCGCGTAGATCTCGAGTGCCTGCTCCAGCGTCACGTCGAAGAGCTGCTGCTCGCTCTGCAGCGTGCGCGAGTCCGCCCCCTTCTTGAGGTACGGACCGTACCGCCCGTTCTGGGCGGTGATCGGTTCGCCGGATTCGGGGTCGGTGCCGACGACGCGAGGCAGGTCGAGCAGCCGGAGCGCAGTGTCGAGGTCGACGGTGTCCACCGACATGCTCTTGAACAGCGAAGCGGTGCGCGGCTTCGGCGCGGCATCCTTCTTCGCCGCCCGCTTCGCCTTCGGGGGCTCGACGACTTCTCCGGTCTCCTCGTCGACGATCTCGTCGGTCGGCGGGTCCACCTCCTGCACGTACGGACCGTAGCGGCCGTCCTTGACCACCACGAGCTTGCCGTTCTCGGGGTTCTCCCCCAGCACCCGGTCTCCGGCGACGGGCGCCTCGATGAGCTCCTGGGCGCGGGCGGCGGTCAGCTCGTCGGGGGCCAGGTCCTCGGGCAGATTGACGCGACGCGGATCAGCCTCGGGGTGCGCCGGGTCGATGACCTCCAGGTAGGGCCCGTAGCGGCCGATGCGCAGGGTGGCGGTCTCGGTGATCGGCGTCGAGTTGAGCTCGCGCGCGTCGATCTCGCCGAGGTTGTCGACGATGTTGCGCAGGCCGACATGGTCGCCTCCGCCGAAGTAGAACTCCTTCAGCCAGTCCACGCGCTTCTGCTCGCCGCGCGCGATGGCGTCGAGGTCGTCTTCGAGCTCCGCCGTGAAGTCGTAGTCGACGAGCTCGGCGAAATGCTGCTCGAGCAGACGCACCACGCTGAACGCGGTCCAGCTCGGCACGAGCGCCTGGCCCCGCTTGGTGACGTATCCCCGGTCGAGGATCGTGTCGATGATGCTGGCGAAGGTCGACGGACGGCCGATCCCGCGCTCCTCGAGGGCCTTCACGAGCGAGGCCTCCGTGTAGCGGGGCTTGGGGTTGGTCGCGTGACCCTTCGGCTCGACGTCCTTCATCCCGAGCACGTCGCCGACGGCGAGCTGCGGGAGGCGCTGGTCGTCCGCTTTGTCGGCATCCGACCGCTTCTCGTCGCGCCCCTCTTCATACGCCTCGAGGAAGCCCTTGAACGTGTAGACCGTACCGGACGCGGTGAACTCTGCCGTCCGGGAGGCTCCGCCCTCGGCCGTGCGCTCCCCCGCCGCGACCGCGAGCGTCACCGTGGTGGTCTCGTAGGTGGCATCCGACATCTGGCTGGCTATGGTGCGCTTCCAGATGAGGTCGTAGAGCCGCAGCTCGTCGCGGTCGAGACCGGAAGAGACTTGGGCCGGGGTGCGGAACGTCTCGCCCGACGGACGGATCGCCTCGTGCGCCTCCTGCGCGTTCTTGCTCTTGCTCGCGTACACGCGCGGGTTCAGCGGAACGGCCTTCGCGCCGTACAGCTGCACCGCCAGCTCGCGCGCGGCCTCCACCGCCTGCTTCGACAGCGCGGTGGAGTCGGTGCGCATGTAGGTGATGTACCCCTTCTCATAGAGGCGCTGCGCGACGCTCATGGCATGCTTCGCACTCATCGAGAGCTTGCGGCCCGCCTCCTGCTGCATCGTCGAGGTGGTGAACGGGGCGTAGGGGCGCCGCGTTCCGGGCTTGGATTCGAGCGCCGTGACGGATGCCTCCCCGGCGGCCGCCACGTCGGCGGCGAGCGCGGCCGCGGCCTGCTCGTCGAGCACCACGACCGGCTTCTTGAGTTCACCACGATCGTCGAAATCGCTGCCACGCGCGATCGGGGCGCCGTCGAGACGGGCCAGCGTCACGCCGAACGAGTCGGCCGCCTTGACGGCGACGGCCGCCACATCCCAGTACGAGGCGGAGACGAACGCGATGCGCTCCCGCTCGCGGTCGACGACGAGGCGGGTCGCTGCGGACTGCACGCGTCCGGCGGACAGCCCCTGCTGCACCTTCATCCACAGCACGGGCGAGACGTCCCACCCGTACAGGCGGTCGAGGATGCGCCGGGTCTCCTGCGCATCGACCAGGTCGAGATCGAGGTCGCGGGTGCTGTCGACGGCGGCGCGGATGGCGTCCTTCGTGATCTCGTGGAACACCATGCGCTTCACGGGCACCTTGGGCTTGAGAGTCTCGAGCAGGTGCCAGGCGATCGCTTCGCCCTCGCGGTCTTCATCTGTGGCGAGCAGCAGTTCGTCGGCGGACTTGAGCGCGCGCTTGAGCTCGGCGACGGTCTTCTTGCCGCGCTCGGACTCCACGTAGTAAGGAGAGAAGTCGTTCTCGATGTCGATCGAGTAGCGTCCCACCGACGTCTTCTTCAGTTCCGCCGGGATGGCCTTGCGGTCGGCGAGGTCGCGGATGTGACCCACGGAGCTCAGCACCTCGTAGCCGTCGCCGAGGTACCCCTGGATCGACTTCATCTTCGTCGGGGACTCGACGATGACGAGCTTCTTTCCGCTTGTCGCAGCTTTAGGCACGGGGCGTCCTTTCGTTCGATGCACACCATACACATGCGCGGCTGTGCACCGACGGGAATTCTCTCAGGGCGTGCGCGAGGCACGATGACGGATCTCGCCCCGCAACGGTCACGGTTCGGGTGGACCGGCACGTGCCGGGGCGACTGCCTGCAGCGGTCCGAACGGCACGGCGACCGAGACGGTGACGACAAGCCCATCGAGCGTACAGGCCTCCAGCCGCGAGCCGGATGCCGCAGCCACCGTCGTCGCACGGTCGCAGGGGTCCGCCGGGCCGCCGTCACCGGCCGGGACGAGCCCGGACGCGGTGTCGGCGGCGGCGAGCGCG
>DATMTQ010000237.1:0-18926 GCA_035564095.1 Microbacterium sp.
CAAGAAGCGGATGAAGATGGTCGGCCGGGTCGAGGTGCCGCAGGAGGCCTTCATCGCGGCGCTGTCCACCGACTCCGACGCTCCTGCCGAAGCGAAGAAGAAGTAGTGCAATAGCACGCAGGCCAAGGGCTCGCCGAGAACTAAACGGCGAGCAGAACGAGCGGCAGGCGGACAATCGTTTCATGCCATCAGTTGCACCCGACGGAGCGCCGGTCCCGGACGACGGTGCGCTGCCTGCCGAGTCCGTAGCCGCGTTTGGCGAGCGGGCGTTCGGCTTCTACGTGCACGTGCCTTACTGCGCGACACGCTGCGGTTACTGCGACTTCAACACGTATACCGCTAAGGAACTCGGCGGCGGCGCTTCGCAGGCGTCTTACGCGGAAACGGCCATCGCGGAGATCCGGCTGGCCAGGCGGGTGCTGGGCGACCGATACGTGCCCGTCGAGACCGTGTTCTTCGGCGGCGGCACGCCCACGCTGCTGCCGCCGGGCGATCTCGCGCGGATGCTCGCCGGCGTCCGCGACGCGTTCGGGCTGCGGCCCGGCGCCGAGGTCACCGTCGAGGCGAACCCGGATACGGTGACCGATGCCGTCGCATCCGAGCTGGCGGATGCCGGCGTGACCCGCCTGTCGATCGGGATGCAGTCCGCCGTGCCGCACGTGCTTGCGGCCCTCGACCGCACCCACGATCCCGCGAACGTGGCCGCCGCGGTCTCCGCCGCGCGCGCCGCGGGACTCGACGTCAGCGTCGACCTCATTTACGGCGCGCCGGGGGAGTCGCTCGCCGACTGGCGGACGTCGCTGCAGACCGCGATCGCCCTGCAACCCGATCATGTCTCGGCCTACGCGCTCATCATCGAGGACGGCACCAAGCTCGCCCGGCAGATCCGGCGCGGCGAGGCGCCCGCCCCCGACGACGACCTGCAGGCGGACATGTACGAGCTGGCCGACGAGCTGCTCGGCGCCGCCGGGTTCGCGTGGTACGAGGTGTCGAACTGGGCGACGGACGCCTCCCACCGGTCCCGCCACAACCTGGCGTACTGGCGGGGCGCGGACTGGTGGGGATTCGGCCCCGGGGCGCACAGCCATGTCGGCGGCGTGCGCTGGTGGAACGTGAAGCATCCCGCGGCGTACGCGCGGCGTCTGGCCGCCGGCCTGTCGCCGGCCGCGGGGCGCGAACGACCGGATGCCGCCGCCCACGAGCTCGAGCAGGTGCTGCTCGGCTCGCGCATCCGGGAGGGCATCCCGATCGCCGACCTGCACGTCGAGGGACGGCACGCGGTGGCATCCCTCATCGCGGACGGCCTCGTCGAGCCTGCGTCCGCGCTGCACGGCCGGATCGTGCTCACCCTGCGCGGGCGACTCCTCGCCGATGCCGTCGTGCGCGCGCTCACCGGCTGAGCCGCGGCCGCGTGTCGGTCCGCGGCGCCCGTCCACGCCGCTCGGCTAGAATTGGCACTCAGCAGAGTCGAGTGCCAGTGGAAGGGGTGCGATGGTCTCCGAACGCGGACTGCAGGTGCTGCGCGCGATCGTGCAGGACTACGTCGAGACCCGCGAGCCGGTGGGCAGCAAGACGATCGTCGAACGGCACGCCTTCGGCGTGTCCGCCGCGACTATCCGCAACGACATGGCCCAGCTCGAGGACGAGGAGCTCATCGCCGCGCCGCACACGTCGTCCGGGCGCGTCCCGACCGACAAGGGCTACCGCGTGTTCGTCGACCACCTGTCGCAGCTGCGACCGCTGAGCACGGCGCAGCGCACCGCGATCTCGACGTTCCTCGAAGGGGCGACCGACCTCGACGACGTGCTCGCGCGCACCGTCCGGGCGCTGACCACCCTCACCGGGCAGGTCGCGATCGTGCAGTACCCGTCGTTCGCGCAGGCGCACGTGTCGCACGTCGAACTCGTCGCGCTCGAAGGCGGACGGATGCTCGTCATCCTCGTCACCGACACCGGCCGCGTGTCGCAGCGGATGACCCAGCTGCGCACCGGGTTCGAGGCCGACGATCTGACCCGGCTGCGCGACCGCGTCGCCGCGCTCGTCACCGGGCGCAGCGTGCGCCAGGGCGCGCAGGCGGTCGCCGGCGAGTTCGTGGCGCTCGACGTCGAGCGCCACGAGGATCTGCTGGCCTCGGCCGTGCTCCGGGTCGTCGCGGAGGAGCTCGAGGAGTTCCGGCAGGACAAGCTCGTCATGGCCGGCACCGCCAACCTCGCCCGCCGCGAGCAGGACTTCCGCAGCAGCATCTACCCGCTCCTCGAGGCCATCGAAGAACAGGTGACCCTACTGCGGCTGATGAGCGAGATGGTCGCGGACGCCGAGGGCCTGTCCGTGTCGATCGGCCGGGAGAACGAGGCGTTCGGCCTCGCCGAGGCATCCGTGCTGGCCGGCGACTACGACCCGGCCACCCACGCCCGCGTCGGCGTGCTCGGACCCACCCGCATGGACTACGCGACGAACCTCGCGGCGGTGCGCACCGTCGCCCACTACGTCGGCCGGCTGCTCGAAGACGACGAGCGCTCGCGCTGAACATCCGTTGACAGACACCCGCGCGTGCGGCGCGGCAGGAAGGCGATTGTGGCTGATCAGGACCACTACCAGGTACTCGGCGTCTCGCGAGAGGCGACCTCGGAAGAGATCAAGAAGGCGTACCGGCGCCTGGCCCGCGAACTGCACCCGGACGTGAATCCCGGGGAGGAGGCCGCGGAACGGTTCAAGCAGGTCACCCATGCGTACGACGTGCTCAGCGACCCCCAGCAGCGGGAGCGCTACGACATGGGCGGCGACAACCCGTTCGGTGGCGGAGCGGCGGGATTCGGCGGCTTCGGCGACATCTTCGAGACCTTCTTCGGGGCGGGCGGCGGCGTCCGCACCGCGCGACCCCGCTCCCGCCGCGAGCGCGGCCAGGACGCGCTCGTGCGTGTCACGCTGCAGCTCGCGGACGTCGTGTTCGGCGTGCACCGCGACCTCGAGGTCGACACGGCCGTGCTCTGCGAGACGTGCGAGGGCTCCTGCTGTCAGCCCGGCACCGCACCGGTCACCTGCGACATCTGCCAGGGCACCGGCCATGTGCAGCGCACCGTGCGGAGCCTGCTCGGAAACGTGGTCACCTCGGCGCCGTGCGGCAGCTGCCAGGGCTACGGCACCACGATCCCGTACCCGTGCGCGGAATGCCACGGTCAGGGCCGCGTGCGTGCGCGCCGCACGGTGGGCGTCGACATCCCCGCCGGCGTCGAGACCGGCCTGCGCCTGCAGATGCCGGGATCCGGGGAGGTGGGCCCTGCCGGCGGCCCGAACGGCGACCTGTACATCGAGGTCAACGTCGCCTCGCACGAGGTCTTCAGCCGCGAGGGCGACGACCTGCTCGCGACCCTCGAGGTGTCGATGCCGGATGCCGTGCTCGGCACCACGGCGCAGATCGACGCGCTCGACGGCAAGGTCGAGCTCGAGGTGCGCCCCGGCGTGCAGTCCGGCGACGTGCTGACGATCAAGGGCCGCGGCATCACGCCGCTGCGCGGCTCCACCCGCGGCGACCTGCGGGTGGGGGTGCACGTGGTGACCCCGACCAGGCTCGATCACAAGTCGCGCCAGCTCATCGAGGAGTTCGCCGACCGCAACAAGGGCCCGGGCCCGCAGCTCACGCAGTTCCGCCAGGGCCTGTTCGCGAAGCTGCGCGACCGCTTCCGCGGCGAGTGACCGCGTGGCCCTGCACTTCCAGCTCGACGAGCTCGACGACTCCGCCGTCGGCGCCGCGGTCATGCTGACCGGCGCCGAGGCGCACCACGCCGCGGCGGTGCGGCGGGTGCGCGTGGGCGAGCCGGTCACCGTCGGCAACGGCCGCGGGCTGTGGCTCGAAGGCGAGTGCACGGCGGTGGCGTCCAAGCAGGTCGAGCTGGTGGTGCGCACGCGCACCGTCGTCGAACGCCCGCGTCCACGGCTCGTGCTCGCACAGGCACTCGCGAAGGGCGATCGCGACGAGCTCGCGATCCAGGCGGCCACGGAGCTGGGCGTCGACGAGATCGTGCCCTGGCAGGCCGCCCGGAGCGTCTCCCGCTGGGACGCCGCGAAAGCGGTCAAGGGGATCGCGCGCTGGCAGACGATCGTCCGGGAGGCGGGCAAGCAGGCGCACCGGGCCTGGATGCCGCGCGTCACCGGCGTGGCGACGACCGCCGACCTCGCCGCGCGCGCGGCCCATGCCCGCGTCCTCGTGCTCGAGCCCACGGGCGCCGGACGACTCACCGGCATCCGCTTCGACCCCGCCGACGTGCGCGACATCGTGCTGGTCGTCGGGCCCGAGGGCGGCATCGCGCCGGAGGAACTCGCCGCGCTCGGGGATGCCGGTGCGGCGATCGTCGCGCTCGGCGACACCGTGCTGCGCACGTCCACCGCCGGCCCGGCGGCGCTCGCGGTCATCGACGCCGCCCTCGGCCGATGGTGAGTGCCGTCCCGCGCCGCGCACCCACGGATAAGCTGGAAAGATGAGCGAACCCTCGATCTTCACGCGCATCCTGAACGGAGAGATCCCGTCCGAGATCATCGCGCAGACCGACACCGTGTTCGCGATCCGCGACATCGCCCCGAAGGCGCCCGTGCACCTGCTCGTCATCCCGAAGACGGAGGAGTACCGCGACGTCACCGAGCTCGCCGCACGCGACCCGGAGCTGCTGTCCGAGATGGTCGGCGTGGCGAAGGAGCTCGCGGCGGAGCACGCGAACGGTGCCTTCCGCCTCATCTTCAACACGGGGGCGGATGCCGGACAGACGGTGTTCCACGTGCACGCGCACGTGCTCGCCGGCGGCCTCTCGGAATCGAGCATGGGTGCCTGACGACACGGCCGACAGCCCGCAAGCCGCACAGAACCACGTGCACGGGTCCGTCTCGGAGACCGTCTACGCCGACGGCGTGGCCATGGTGCAGCTGCTCGGCCCGCAGGACCGCCTGCTGCGGATGCTGGAGCGCGAGCACCACGACGTCGACGTGCACGTGCGCGGCAACGAGATCACGTTGACCGGCGCTCCGGGCGCGGTGGCATCCGCCCGGCACCTCGTCGACGAGCTCATCGAGCTGGCCCGCGCCGGCCACCGCCTCGACCCGTCCGACGTGGCGTCGGCAGGGCGCATGCTGCGCACCGAGAACGGGCCGCGCCCGACCGAGGTGATGGGCGAGGCGATCCTGTCCACGCGGGGCAAGGTCATCCGTCCCAAGACCGTGGGGCAGAAGTCGTACGTCGACGCGATCGACGAGAACACCATCGTGTTCGGAATCGGCCCGGCCGGAACCGGCAAGACGTACCTCGCCATGGCGAAGGCCGTGCAGGCGCTGCAGCGCAAAGAGGTCGACCGCATCATCCTCACCCGGCCCGCCGTCGAGGCGGGAGAACGCCTCGGGTTCCTGCCCGGCACGCTGACCGACAAGATCGACCCGTACCTGCGACCGCTGTACGACGCGCTCAACGAGATGATGGACCCCGAGATCGTGCCGAAGCTCATGGCGTCCGGCACCATCGAGGTCGCGCCCCTCGGCTACATGCGCGGCAGGACGCTCAACTCGTCGTTCGTCGTGCTCGACGAGGCCCAGAACACCACGCCCGAGCAGATGAAGATGTTCCTCACCCGGCTCGGGTTCGGCACGCGCATGGTCGTCACCGGCGACATCACGCAGATCGACCTGCCTCAGGCCGCATCCGGTCTGCGGCTGGTGACCCGCGTGCTCAAGGACATCGACGACATCCACTTCGCCATGCTCACCAGCGACGACGTGGTGCGGCACTCGCTGGTGGCGCGGATCGTCGACGCGTACAGCGAATACGACGAGCGGCGGCTTGCGGCGCGGCGCGAGCGCGACGAGGCCGCCGAGATGGCGAACCGGGCCGAACGCCGCGGCCGGCCGCACAGCGCCGGCCCCCGAGACTTCCTGCCGAAGCGAGGACGCTGATGACGATCGAGATCACGAACGAGTCCGGCATGTCGGTCGACGAGACCGTGCTGCTGCGCCTGGCCGAGTACGACCTCGCCCAGCTGCGGGTGAGCGCAGAGGCGGACCTCGCGATCCTCCTCGTCGACGAGGGCGCCATGGAATCCCTCCACGTGCAGTGGATGGACGAGCCCGGCCCCACCGACGTGCTGAGCTTCCCGATGGACGAGTTGCGGCCCGGCACCGACGACCTGCCCGCCCCGGCGGGCCTGCTCGGCGACATCGTGCTCTGCCCGCAGGTTGCGGAGGCGCAGGCGGAGACCGCGAAGCACTCCACGATGGACGAGCTGCTGCTGCTGACCACGCACGGCCTGCTCCACCTGCTCGGGTTCGATCACGTCGAGCCCGAGGAGGAGCGGGAGATGTTCGCGATCCAGCGAGACCTGCTCATCGGCTTCCACACCGCGGAGCGCCACCGCACCGCATGATCACGGCTCTGCTGCTCCTGCTCGCCGCCGTGCTGCTCGTGGCGCTCGGGGGCCTGATGACGGCGTTCGACGCCGCTCTCTCGGTGACGTCGCGCCAGGACCTCGCCGATCTCGCCGACGAAGGACGCAACGCGACCGCGCTGCGCCGCATCGCCGACGACCCGGATGCGCACGCCAACGCCGTCATCTTCATCCGCGTGTTGTCCGAGACCGCGGCCGCGGTGCTCGTCACGGCCGCGTTCACGCTGCTGTTCCAGAGCATCTGGTGGGCCGTGCTGGGTGCGGCGATCCTCATGACCGGCATCTCGTTCGTGCTCGTCGGCGCGAGTCCGCGTGCCGTGGGCCGGCAGCACGCCGAAGGGCTGCTCGGCGGCGGGGCGGCGCTCGTGCGCGGCGCGCGGGTCATCCTCGGCCCGCTCGCCGACGGCCTCGTCGCGCTCGGCGACCGGGTCACGCCGGGTGTCGTGCGCCGAGCGTCGTTCTCCAGCGAGGAGCAGCTGCTGAGCATGGTCGACGAGGCGGCATCCCACGCGCTCATCGAGCAGGACGACCGCGACCTCATCCACTCCGTGTTCGACTTCACCGACACGTACGTGCGCGAGGTCATGGTGCCGCGCACCGACATGATCACGCTGGATGCCGCTGCATCCATCCGCGAGGCGCTCGCCCTGTTCCTGGACCGCGGGGTCTCCCGCATCCCCGTCGCCGACGACGAGGCCGACGACATCGTGGGCGTCGTCTACCTGAAGGACCTCGTGCAGTTCGGCTTCAACGAGCAGGCCGGCTGGCGGGACGCCCCGGCCAGCCGGATCGCGCGACCGCCGGTGTTCGTGCCCGAGTCGATGCGCGCGGAGACCCTGCTGCAGCAGATGAAGCGCGACGCCGTGCACGTGTGCATCGTCGTCGACGAGTACGGGGGCGTGGCGGGCCTCGTCACCCTCGAGGACATCATCGAGGAGCTCGTCGGCGAGATCGCCGACGAGTACGACCCGCGCACCACCGAGGTCACCGAGCTGGAGCCCGGCAAGTACCGCGTCAGCGCGCGGATGCCGCTGGAGGACGTCGGCGAGCTGTTCGATCTGGAGCTCGACGACGAGGACGTCGACTCGATCGGCGGCCTGCTCGGCAAGGTGCTCGGCCGTGTGCCGCAGCCCGGCGTCGAGGCGGAGTACGAAGGACTGCTGCTCACCGGCGGCGCGTCACGGGGCCGCGGGCGCGGCATCGCGACGGTATTCATCGAGAAGGCGCCCGAGAGGAACGAGACCGATGACTGACAACACCCGGTGCGGGTTCGTGACCTTCGTGGGCCGCCCGAACGTCGGCAAGTCCACGCTGACCAACGCGCTCGTCGGCGTGAAGGTCGCGATCACGAGCGACAAGCCGCAGACCACCCGGCGGGCGATCCGCGGCATCCTGAACCGTCCCGAGGGACAGCTGATCATCGTGGACACGCCCGGGCTGCACCGCCCGCGCACGCTTCTCGGCCAGCGACTGAACGACCTCGTCGAGCAGGTGCTCGGCGACGTCGACGTCATCGCGTTCTGCGCCCCGGCCACCGAGAAGGTCGGGCCGGGCGACCGCCGGATCGCGGAATCCCTGGACGGCTACCCGCGGGCCAGGAAGGTCGCCCTCGTCACCAAGACCGACATCGCCTCGCGCGACCAGATCACCGAGCGGCTCATCGAGGTCGACCGGCTGCGCGACGACTGGGATGCCGTCATCCCGCTGTCGGCGCTCACGAACGACCAGCTCGACGTGCTCACGGCCGAGCTCCTCGACCTCATGCCCGAGGGGCCGGCGCTGTACCCCGACGGCGTCGTCACCGACGAGTCGATCCAGGACCGCATCGCCGAGATCATCCGCGAGGCGGCGCTCGAGGGTGTGCGCGACGAGCTGCCGCACTCGATCGCCGTCGTGGTGCAGGACATCTCCGCGCGCGAGGACAGCGACCTCACGGACGTCTATGCGGACATCGTCGTGGAGCGCGACAGCCAGAAGGCGATCATCATCGGCCGCAAGGGATCCCGCCTCACGGCAGTGGGCGCCACCGCCCGCGCGGGCATCGAGCCGCTCCTCGGCACGCGCGTGTTCCTCTCCCTGCACGTGCGGGTCGCCAAGGAGTGGCAGCGCGACCCGAAGCAGCTCGGCCGACTCGGCTTCTGACGCCGGCTCCGGCCCGCATGGCGAGTCGTGCGCGCGGCCTGGTAGCATGGGCGCATGCGCTTCGGCCAGCTTCTCCTTAGCTGCCGCGACGAGGCCTCGTTCTAGGGCCTTCCTCGTCGCGGAGCTCAGTGTTGGCCCGACTCACCTGACGCAGCAGCCGAATCCGGCGCCGTCACCCCACTGAGAAGAGCGACATCATGCAGAACACGCAGCAGCCCTCCGGCATGCCGATCCACAAGTACCGCCCGTTCCACGAGCAGATCCAGGTCGAGCTGCCGGACCGCACGTGGCCCACCAAGCGCATCACGACCGCACCGCGGTGGTGCGCCGTCGACCTGCGCGACGGCAATCAGGCTCTCATCGACCCGATGAGCCCCGAGCGCAAGCGGGTCATGTTCGACCTGCTCGTGCGCATGGGCTACAAGGAGATCGAGGTCGGCTTCCCGTCGGCCAGCCAGACAGACTTCGACTTCGTCCGCCAGCTGATCGAAGAGAACCTGATCCCGGATGACGTCACGATCCAGGTGCTGACCCAGGCGCGCGAGCACCTCATCGAGCGCACCTACGAGGCGATCGCCGGGGCCAAGCAGGCGATCGTGCACTTCTACAACTCCACCAGCATCCTGCAGCGCGAGGTCGTGTTCCGCTCTGACCGCGAGGGCGTCAAGCAGATCGCGCTGGAGGGCGCGCGCCTGTGCCGCGAGTTCGAGAAGCGCGTCCCCGAGACGAGCGTCTACTACGAGTACTCGCCCGAGAGCTACACCGGCACCGAGCTGGAATACGCGGTCGAGGTGTGCAACGAGGTGCTGGACATCCTCGAGCCCACGCCCGAGCGCAAGGTCATCATCAACCTGCCCGCGACCGTCGAGATGGCGACCCCGAACGTCTACGCGGACTCGATCGAGTGGATGAACCGGCGCCTGGCCCACCGCGAGAACGTCATCCTGTCGCTGCACCCGCACAACGATCGCGGCACGGCCGTCGCCGCCGCGGAGCTCGGCTACATGGCGGGCGCCGACCGCATCGAGGGATGCCTGTTCGGCAACGGCGAGCGCACCGGCAACGTGGACCTGGTGACGCTCGGGGTGAACCTGTTCACCCAGGGCATCGACCCGCAGATCGACTTCAGCGACATCGACCAGGTCAAGCGCACGGTCGAGTACTGCAACCAGCTGCCGGTGCACGAGCGCAGCCCGTGGGGCGGCGACCTGGTGTTCACCGCGTTCAGCGGCTCGCACCAGGACGCCATCAAGAAGGGCTTCGAGGCGATGGCCGCGCGCGCTGCTGCGGAGGGTGTCACCGTCGGCGACATCGAGTGGGCCGTTCCGTACCTGCCGATCGACCCGAAGGATCTGGGCCGCTCGTACGAGGCCGTCATCCGTGTCAACTCGCAGTCCGGCAAGGGCGGTGTCGCGTATCTGCTGAAGACCGACCACGCCCTGGACCTGCCTCGCAAGCTCCAGATCGAGTTCTCCGGGGTCGTGCAGGCCAAGACCGACGCCGAGGGCGGCGAGGTCACCAGCGCCCAGATCTGGGAGATCTTCAACGACGAGTACCTGCCGGCGGATGTCGCCGACGCGCGCTGGGGACGCTTCGAGCTGCTGGGCACGCGCACGCAGAGCGACATGTCCGGCGACGTGCGTCTCGACGTCACGCTGCGCGACGGCGACGAGCGCGTCGAGACGTCCGGGAACGGCAACGGCCCGATCGCGGCGTTCCTCGAGATCGTGCGCGAACGCGGCTTCGACATCTCGCTGTACGACTACGTCGAGCACACGCTTTCGACCGGTGGCGACGCGCAGGCGGCGGCCTACGTCGAGCTGCAGGTCGACGGCCAGCGCCTGTGGGGCGTCGGGATCGACGGTGACATCTCGACCGCCTCGCTGAAGGCGATCGTCTCGGCCGTCAACCGCTCGATCCGCACGAGCGTGCCCGAGCCGGAGCTGGCCGCGGTCTGATCACCTGCCCCGGTCGTTGAGCGAGGGGAGCGGTCGAAACGCGGCGGCCGTACCGCGTTTCGTCTCGGGGGTGCTTCGCGCGTCCTCGCTCAACGACTAGGGGCTTCTTCCGGGGGCGGGACGATCGCGATGCGCGTCGTCTCCACCGCCACCTTGCGCCGGTACAGCATCCGCTGCTCAGGCAGCGACAGGTCGAAGATCACCGCGAGCAGCCGGATGACGGTCGTCACCGCGATCCCGATGACCGCCGCGACGGTGATCGGCACGCCGAGCGCATGCAGGGCGATGAGCGCCGCCGCCCCGGCACCGGCCGCGACCGCGTAGAGCGACCCCACGTGCATGATCGCGACCGGCAGTCCGACGAGCACGTCGCGCAGCACGCCTCCGCCGACCGCGGCGCTCACCCCGACGAACAGAGCGGGGATCACCGGAAGCCCGAACGAGAGCGCCTTCGTCGTCCCGAACGCGCCGAACATGCCGATCACCACGGCGTCGAGCCCCACGATCACGGCGTTCAGGCGCTGGAAGATGCCGGCCAGCAGCATCCCCAGCAGGGCCGCCCCGCCGGCTGTCACGAGATACCAGTTGCTCTCCAGCATCCGCGGGGTCACGTTCAGCAGCAGGTCGCGGGTCATGCCGCCGCCGAGCCCGAGCATGATGCCGATGATCGCCACGCCGAGGAAGTCGAGCCGGCGCTGCCCGCGGAATCCCGAGGCGAACAGAGCGCCCTGGATGCCGCCGAGCCCGACGGCGGTGAGATCCGCCCACAGCGGGATCACGAATGTCTGCTGGTCCACGCACCCATTGTCGTACCCGCCCGCGATAATCGATGTGTGCCCACTTACCGTGATGAGGTCGTCGTGCTGCGCACCCACAAGCTGGGCGAGGCGGACCGCATCCTGACGCTGCTCAGCCGCCAGCACGGCAAGGTGCGCGCGGTCGCCAAGGGAATCCGGCGCACGTCGTCCCGGTTCGGTGCCCGGCTCGAGCCCTTCATGGTCGCCGACGTTCAGCTCTACCAGGGCCGCGGCGCCGACCCGTCGCGTCGGCTCGACATCGTGCAGCAGGCCGAGTCGCTCGGGTCGTACGGCAGCGAGATCGCGGTGCACTACGACCGCTACACGGCCGCCAGCGCCATGGTCGAGGCCGCCGACCGTCTGGGCGAGACGGAGGCCACCCCGCAGCAGTACCTGCTGCTCGTCGGGGGCCTGCGCGCTCTCAGCCGGGGGGACCACGGCGCACGCAGCGTGCTGGACTCCTATCTGCTGCGAGCGATGGCGCTGTCCGGTTGGGCGCCGGGTCTCGACGACTGCACCCGCTGCGGCGCGCCCGGCCCGCACAGCACGTTCGTGGCGCAGCTGGGCGGCGTCATCTGCGCGAACTGCGCGCCGGCCGGCGCCGCGCGCGTGACCGCTGAGACCGGCGGCCTGCTGCGCTCGCTCATCGCGGGGGAGTGGGATGCCGTCGACGCGTCCTCTCCGCAGGCGGCCTCCGCGGCATCCGGACTCATCGCGGCGTACGCGCAGTGGCACCTCGAGCGCGGCATCCGCTCCCTCGAACTCGTGACCACCGGAGAGGCAGGCCCGTGAGCCCCAAGCCGTTCACGCATCCCGACGCGGTCCCGTACCGCCCCCTCGACTGGACGGGGCAGCAGCCGCCGAACTGGCCGCGCGGCAGCGTGCCGCAGCACGTCGCGATCGTGATGGACGGCAACGGGCGCTGGGCGAACCGTCGCGGGCTGCCCCGGATCGAGGGGCATCGGGCCGGCGAGACGTCGATGATGGACGTCATCGCGGGCGCCGTGCAGGCCGGGGTGAAGTACCTGTCGCTGTACGCGTTCTCCACCGAGAACTGGCGCCGCTCGCCCGACGAGGTGCGGTTCCTGATGGGCTTCAACCGCGAGGTGCTGCACCGGCATCGCGACCAGATGAACGAATGGGGCGTGCGCATCCGCTGGGCCGGCCGCCGCCCGAAGCTGTGGGGGTCGGTCATCAAGGACCTGCAGATCGCCGAACAGCTCACCAAGGCGAACGACACGCTGACGCTCACCATGTGCGTGAACTACGGCGGTCGGGTCGAGATCGTCGACGCGGTGCGGCGCCTGGCCGAAGACGTGGCGGCCGGCCGGATCAAGCCGTCGGCGATCAGCGAGAAGGCGATCCGCCGCAATCTGTACATCCCGGACATGCCCGACGTCGATCTGTTCATCCGCTCCAGCGGCGAGCAGCGCAGCTCGAACTTCCTGCTGTGGGAGTCCGCCTACGCCGAGTACGTGTTCCTCGACACGCTGTGGCCGGACTTCGACCGGGCCGAGCTGTGGCGGGCGATCGACATCTACCTCGACCGGGACCGCCGGTTCGGCGGGGCCGTCGACGAGCCGAAGGAGGCCCTGCAATGAGAGACCGCGCCGCGCTGTACGTGGATGCCGGCTATCTGCTGTCCGCATCGGCCACCCGGGTCGCCGGAACGTCGCTGCGCGGGGCGGTGACCGTCGACTACGCCGAGCTCGCGGCCAGTCTCATCCGGCACGCCGAGGCATCCGAGGGCCTGAAGGTTCTGCGGATCAACTGGTACGACGCCGGCCGGCACGGCACGCCCAGCCTCGAGCAGGAGCAGATCGCCCTGCTGCCGCGACTGAAGCTCCGGCTCGGTCGCACCGGCTACGACGGGGAGCAGAAGGGCGTCGACCTGCGCATCGGCCTCGACATGCTCACGCACGCCCGCAACGGCGCGGCGGACGTGTTCTTCCTGGTCTCCGGCGACGACGACCTGACCGAGGCCGTCGAGGAGGCGCAGGCGCACGGGGTGCAGGTGACGGTGCTGGCGATCCCGGATGCCGAGGGCAATCCGCACGGCGTCAGCCGGCATCTGCGGATGGCGGCTGACTCCGTGGAGGTGTTCTCCGGGCAGACGATCGACGCGCTCGTCGAGCGGCGCGCCGTGGCCGATAGCGCGGCCGTCGGGGTCCCGAGCCCCGCGATGTTCGGCGGCACGCACCGCCCGGCCGCACCGGTGACGGCGGCGGTGCCGACGGGCGGCGCGAACCGGCGCGTCTCCGAGCCCGCGGCGCGCCCCGCGCACGAACTCGTCTACTCATCGGCCACCGGCGCCGCCCCCACCGGACAGGCCGTCTACGTCGACGACGCGCACCTGACCGAGCAGATCGACGAGGTCTGCCGACGCGTGCTGACCGCGTGGCTGCGCGGCGCCGCGCCCGAGGCGCGCACGGCGCTGGATGCCGGGCGCCCGCAGATCCCGCGTGACATCGACCGCACCCTGCTGGTCGACCTGTCGGACGCGCGTGGGGAATACGACCTGACCGACTCGCTGCGCTACCGCCTGCGCGAGCGTTTCTGGGTGGTGCGCGACGAGCATGGAATGCATAACCCCGTCGGTGAGGTTGTCTCTTGATATGAGCAGCATGACGACGCCCGCACCCATCACGATCGACGTCTGGTCGGACATCGCCTGCCCGTGGTGCTTCATCGGCAAGCGCAATCTCGAGACCGGGCTGGCCGCGACCTTGGAAGATGCCGACGCGCCCCAGGTCGAGATCGTCTACCACTCGTTCGAGCTGTCGCCCGACACGCCGGTGGACTTCGTGGGCGGCGAGGCCGACTATCTCGCCCAGCACAAGGGCGTCACCGCCGAACAGGCGCAGCAGATGCTCGACCGCGTCACCGGGGTCGCCGCGGGAGCGGGTCTGGAGTACCGCTTCGACCTCCTGCAGCACACGAACACCGTCAAGGCCCACGAGCTGCTGCACTTCGCGAAGGAGCAGGGCCGGCAGCTGGAGCTCGCCGAGCGCCTCATGGCCGCGTACTTCCTCGAGGGGCGTCACGTCGGACGCGTCGACGACCTCGTCGACCTCGCCGCCGAGAGCGGACTGGACGCCGACGCCGCACGCGAGGCGCTGGAATCCGGTCGCTACGTCCCGGCGGTGCGCGCCGACCAGGCCCAGGCCGCGGCCTACGGGATCAACGGCGTGCCGTTCTTCGTGATCGACGGCAAGTACGGCGTGACCGGCGCGCAGCCGCCCGAGGCGTTCACGCAGGTGGCCCGGCAGGTCTGGGCCGAGCACCGCGAGGTGCCCGCATCCCAGCCGGCCTGAGCGCGACCCGCGAGAGCCGTCAGCGCGGGAGCGCCTGCTCGATCAGCGCCACGATCTCCGGGTCGTTCGGCACCGTGCGCGAACGGAAGCGGTGCACCGCGCCGTCCGGCGTGAGCAGGAACTTCTCGAAGTTCCACTGCACCGGTCCGTTGACGCCCTCGGTGTTGTCGCTCTTCTTCAGCGCCTTGAACAGGGGTGCGGCCCCGCCGCCGTTGACCTTGACCTTGTCCATGACGGGGAACGTGACGCCCCACGTCAGCGCGCAGTAGTCGAGGATCTCCTCCATCGACCCCGGCTCCTGGCCCAGGAACTGGTTGCAGGGGAATCCGATGACGGTGAGCCCCCGGTCGCCGTACGTCCTCTGCAGCTCCTCGAGCTGCTCGTACTGCGGGGTGAACCCGCATTTGGAGGCCACGTTCACGATCAGGAGCACGTCGTCGCCGAACGATGCGAGCGTGGTGGTCTCGCCGTCCGCCGTTTCGAAGGGGATCTGGCGCAGGTCGGTCATCGTAGAACTCGTCATATCCCCAGGCTATGCCGGTGCGGAGCGGCGGGGCGCCGGGTCTGGGAGAATGGACAGGTGACTCTGATGACCGCTCCCGCAGCCCCCTTGCGCATCGGTCCCATCACTCTCGACGCACCCGTGGTGCTGGCCCCGATGGCGGGCATCACCAACACGGCATTCCGGCGCCTGTGCCGCGAGTACGGCGCCGGGCTCTACGTGAGCGAGATGATCACGACGCGCGCGCTCGTGGAACGCAACGCGACGACGATGCGTCTGATCACCCACCACGAGTCCGAGACGCCGCGCTCCATCCAGCTGTACGGCGTCGACCCGGCGACCACGGCCGAGGCCGTGCGCATCCTCGTCGCCGAGGACCGTGCCGACCACATCGACCTCAACTTCGGCTGCCCGGTCCCCAAGGTCACCCGCAAGGGCGGGGGAGCAGCACTGCCGTGGAAGACGGGGCTGTTCCGCGACATCGTGTCCCGCGCCGTGCGAGCCGCCGGCGACATCCCGCTGACGGTGAAGATGCGAAAGGGCATCGACGACGAGCACCTCACCTACCTCGACGCCGCCCGTATCGCCGAGGATGCCGGCGTCTCGGCGATCGCGCTGCACGGCCGCACCGCCGGGCAGTTCTACTCGGGCGAGGCGGACTGGTCGGCGATCGCGCGGCTCAAGGAGGCCGTGTCCTCGGTGCCCGTGCTCGGCAACGGCGACATCTGGTCGGCCGACGACGCGGTGCGGATGATGGCCGAGACCGGCTGCGACGGCGTCGTCGTCGGACGCGGGTGCCTCGGGCGCCCGTGGCTCTTCGGCGACCTCGCCCGAGCCCTCGGCACCCCCCGGTCGTTGAGCGAGGACGCGCGAAGCACGCCCGAGACGAAACGCCGCGCCCCCTCAGCATCCGACCCCGTCGATGCGACCCTCGGGTTCGTTGCGCGCGCCTTCCGCCGTCACGCGGAGCTGCTCGTCGAGTTCTTCGAGGACGAGGACCGCGGCTGCCGCGACATCCGCAAGCACGTCGCCTGGTACTTCAAGGGATACCCCGTCGGCGGTGAGCTGCGTGCCCAGCTGGCGACGGCATCCTCGCTGGCCGAGATCGACGGCCTGCTCGCCACGCTGGACTGGGACGCGCCCTACCCGGGGGCGGCCGCGGAAGGCCAGCGCGGCCGCGCCGGCACTCCGAAGCGTCCCGCCCTGCCGGACGGCTGGCTGAGCTCCCGCGAGCTCGGTGCCGAGGCATCCGCCAGCCTCGCCGAGGCCGAACTGGACACCAGCGGTGGCTGAGCCGGTGGTCACGCGTGCGCCGGGTTACACGGAGGCCGACGCCGAGCGCTTCCACCCGGAACGGCACCGATCCCAGCGCGACGACTTCGCGCGCGACCGCGCGCGTGTGCTGCATTCGGCAGCGCTGCGCCGCCTCGCCGCGAAGACCCAGGTGCTGAGCCCGGCCAACCCCGTCGACTTCGCCCGCAACCGCCTCACGCACTCGCTCGAGGTCGCCCAGGTCGGCCGCGAGCTCGCCACCGCCCTGCAGCTCTCGCCCGACGTCGTCGACACCGCGTGCCTCAACCACGACCTGGGGCATCCGCCGTTCGGTCACAACGGCGAACGCGCGCTCAACGAGTGGGCGGCCGACATCGGCGGGTTCGAGGGCAACGCGCAGACCCTCCGCATCGTGTCGCGCCTCGAACCGAAGGTGCTGGACGCCGCCGGCACCAGCTTCGGGCTCAACCTGACGCGCGCGAGCCTGGATGCCACGTGCAAGTACCCGTGGACGGTCGCGCACGCGCTGCCCGACCCCGGCGGCCGCATGAAGTTCGGCGTCTACCCCGAGGACGAGGCACTGTTCACCTGGATGCGCGCGGACGCTCCGGTGCGCGTGCGCTGCATCGAGGCGCAGGTGATGGACCTCTCCGACGACATCGCGTACTCGGTGCACGACTTCGAGGACGCCGTCGTCAACGGCTACCTGGACCCGGCGCGATTGACGGACGCCGCCGAGCACGAGGCCCTGCTGTCCGCGATCCAGGAGTGGGTGGGCTACGACTTCACCCGGGATGAACTCGGTGCCGGGCTCGACCGGCTCACCGAGATGCGGGACTGGCTGTCCGCGTTCGATCACTCGCGCGCCGCACTGGCCGCCCTGAAGAACCTCACGAGCGACTTCATCGGCCGCTTCGCCCGGTCTGCCACCACCGCCACCCGTCAGGCGTACGACGTGGCCGTGCTCACGCGATACGGCGCGCAGGTGGTCGTTCCGCGCAGCGTCGAGGTCGAGATGGCCGTGCTCAAGGGCATCGTCGGCGCCACGGTGATGACCAGCGCCGGGCGCAAGCCGCTGTACCGCGAGCAGCGGCGCATGCTCAAGCGCATCGCGGCCGCCCTGTGGGAGCGCCCCGAAAAGCTCGACCGCATGAGCGCGGCCGACTTCCGGGCCGCGACGACGGATGCCGCCCGCCGGCGCGTGGTCGTCGACCAGGTCGCGAGCCTCACCGACCAGCAGGCGATCGCCTGGCACGACCGTCTCGTCGGCGACGTCGACGCCGAGTCGATCGGGCTGTGGTTCCCGGCATCCGTCGCGGTGCAATTGCCCGACCCGGGGCTGCGCTGATGGCCGGACGGATCGTCCAGGCCGACGTCGACGAGGTCAAATCGCGGACGAACATCGCGGACATCATCGGCGAGCACGTGGCCCTGAAGTCCGCCGGGGTGGGCTCGATGAAGGGGCTGTGCCCGTTCCACGACGAGCGCAGCCCGAGCTTCAACGTGCGCCCGCAGGTCGGCTTCTACCACTGCTTCGGCTGCGGCGAGTCGGGCGACGTGTACACGTTCCTGCGCAAGATCGACCACCTGTCGTTCACCGAGGCGGTCGAGCGGCTCGCCGGCCGCATCGGCTACGCGCTGCACTACGAAGACGGCAAGGGACCGGCCCCCGAGACGAGCGGCCGAGCGCGCCTCTACGCCGCGAACTCGGCCGCGGCGGAATGGTTCCGCAGCCAGCTGATGACCCCGGGCGCGGATGCCGGGCGCCGATTCCTGGGCGAGCGCGGATTCGACGCCGGCGCCGCCGCGCACTTCGGCGTCGGCTATGCGCCGCAGGGCTGGTCGCACATGCTCGACGCGCTCACCGCGCAGGGCTTCACCCGCGACGAACTGGTCGCCGCCGGCCTCGTCTCGCAGGGACAACGCGGGGTCTACGACCGCTTCCGCGGCCGCGTCATCTGGCCCATCCGCGATGTGACCGGCCAGACCGTGGGCTTCGGCGCCCGGCGCCTGTTCGACGACGACAACGGGCCGAAATACCTGAACACCCCCGAGACCACGCTCTACCGCAAGACGCAGGTGCTCTACGGGCTCGATCTCGCCAAGCGCGACATCTCCCGCGGCGACCCGCGGCGGGTGGTCGTCGTCGAGGGCTACACCGACGTGATGGCGTGCCACCTCGCCGGGATCACCACCGCCGTCGCCACCTGCGGAACCGCGTTCGGCACGGAGCACATGAACATCGTGCGGCGCGTCATGGGCGACGACACCGGCGCCGAGGTCGTCTTCACGTTCGACCCGGATGCCGCCGGCCAGAAGGCCGCCGTGCGGGCGTTCGCGGAGACCCGCGGACTCAAGGCGCAGAGCTTCGTCGCGGTCGCGCCGGAGGGGCTCGACCCGTGCGACCTGCGGCTGAAGCGGGGGGATGCCGCCGTCCGCTCGCTCATGGACACCAAGGTGCCGATGTTCGAGTTCGTCATCGACCAGCGCCTCAAGGGGTTCGACCTCGCCACCGTCGAGGG
>DATMTQ010000238.1:0-2333 GCA_035564095.1 Microbacterium sp.
GAAGTGATCAAGACGGTGCCCGAGTCGGAGATCGTGGCGACCCTCATCGCCGAGGCGAACCGCCTCGCCGACGAGATGGGCGACCAGGCCTCGGGCGAGCCGACCGTCTCCGTCGGCGCGCACTGAGGGGCCGCGGAGGCGAAAAGTCCTCAGAAGAGGCGCGACAGTCAGCCGGCGATCGGCTCGAACGCCACGCGTCCCGTAGCGATGTCGGCCGCCTGAACCCGGAGACGGACCCGGTCGCCCGGTAGTACCCCGTCCGGCCGCGGCGCAGAGGCGGACACCAGCGGATCGTCCAACTGGACGAGGACGGCGCCGTTGCGCACCGCGAGCACTGTCGCATCCAGTTCGGCCCCGACGCGTGAGCTGAGCAGGGCCGCCTCCACCCGATCCACAGCGCCGGCATCCACCTGGGCCGCCAGCCGGGAGGACGCGCCCATGATCGAGGGCAGCTCGGCCAGGGAGTTCCGCGCCCAGGCCGGCACGGGCGTACCGGCGCAGAGCGCCTCGCAGATGACGAGCCCCCAGCGGTCGACCAGCCGCCGGAGCGGCGCCGTCACGTGGGCGTACGGCGCAGCGATGGCCGCCTGCTGAGGATCGGCCGGAGCCGCACCATCGAGTGCGACGTAGCCCGCGCCGCGGAACAGACTGGTGGCCGCCTGCAGGACGGCGGCTGCCTTCGGCTCGGCGCGGTCGAGCGTCCTCAGGTACTCGCCGTACGGCACGCTCTCGGGCCAGCCGAGGCCGAGGGCCACGGTCGCCGCCCGGAACGCTGTGAACGCGTCGGCGCCGGGTGGAGGCATGGTGCGCAGGATGCCGACCCGCGCCTCCAGCATCAGGCGCGCAGCCGCCATCCCGGTCAGCAGCGAGAGTTGGGCGTTCCACTCCTCGACGGGCAGCGTTGCCCGGCGCTGCAGGTCGTAGGTGCCGTCGCGGAAGACGACCTCCTCGTCGGGGGTGTTGAGGCTGGCGCCTCCGCGTTCCCGTTCGCACGCGATCCGCAGGGTGCCGACCTCCTGGAGGAGTGCGAGCTCGGGCGGTGCGGTCCCGTCGTCGATCGCCGCCTGGGCCTCGTCGTAGGACCATTGCCGCCGGGACTGGATACGCGCCCGCGCGACCTGCACGGACGTCTCGTGCCCGTCGGAGTCGAGGACGATGTCCCAGACGAACGCGCCCCGCACGACGCCCGGCAACAGCGACCCGGCGTCCTCACCGATGGCGGAGGGATGCAGCGGCACGCGGCCGTCGGGGGCGTAGAGCGTCTGGCCGCGGCGCCGGGCCTCCGCATCCACCCGGCCGCCGGGGACCACGAGCGCAGGGACGTCGGCGATCGCATAGCGGACGCGGAAGCCGTCGCCATCCCGGGAGAGGTGCAGCGCCTGGTCCAGGTCGGTGGCCCCCGCCGGATCGATGGTGAGGAGGGGAACGTCGGTGAGGTCGGTGCCGGGCAGGGGATGCGCGGCCGCCGCTGCCCGTGCCTCTGCCTCGACCTCCAGGGGAAAGGCGTCGGGCAGTCCGAGTTCACGGCGGAAGGCGGCGAGGGACGCGGCGAGCGGCGCGGCGGACGCCGAGGGGGCGACGCGGGTCCGGCGGTCGGGCATGCCGCCACCCTAGCCGCCGCCTCCGACGGGCGGACGGTGGCCTTCCCGGCTGCCCTCTAACATGGAACGGTGCCAACACGCCTCAGCAACTTCTTCCTCCGCACCCTCCGTGAAGACCCCTCCGACGCAGAGGTGACCAGCCACCGGCTGCTCGTCCGCGCCGGCTACATCCGCCGTCAGGCGCCGGGGATCTTCGCGTGGCTGCCGCTGGGCCTGCGGGTGAAGGAGAAGATCGAACGGATCATCCGCGAGGAGATGGCCGCCGCGGGCGCACACGAGGTGCACTTCCCTGCTCTGCTGCCCCGGGAGCCCTACGAGGCGACCGGGCGATGGGAGGAGTACGGCGACGGGATCTTCCGGCTGAAGGACCGCAAGGATGGCGACTACTTGCTCGCACCGACGCACGAGGAGGTCTTCACGCTCCTGGTGAAGGACCTCTACTCGTCCTACAAAGACCTGCCCCTCACGATCTTCCAGATCCAGGACAAGTACCGTGACGAGGCACGGCCGCGGGCGGGCCTGCTGCGTGGCCGGGAGTTCACGATGAAGGATGCGTACTCCTTCGACTACACCGACGAAGGCCTGGATGCGAGCTACCTGGCCCAGCGCGACGCCTACGAGCGCATCTTCACGCGACTCGGGCTGTCGTATGTGATCGTGCAGGCCGACGCCGGAGCGATGGGCGGTTCGCGTTCGGAGGAGTTCCTGCACCCGACTCCCGTCGGCGAGGAC
>DATMTQ010000239.1:0-16570 GCA_035564095.1 Microbacterium sp.
GACTCGATCCTGTGGCTGCGCGAGTGGATGAAGACCTACAGCGGCGGCTTCATCGTGATCTCCCACGACAACGCGCTGCTCGAGGAGACCGTCAACAAGGTCTTCCACCTCGACGCGAACCGCGCCGTCGTCGACATCTACAACATGGGCTGGAAGCACTACCTGACCCAGCGCGAGACCGACGAGGCCCGGCGCAAGCGCGAGATGATGAACGCGCAGAACAAGGCGAAGACGCTGACCGACCATGCCAACAAGATGAAGGCCCGCGCCTCGGGTGCGTCGGCGGCCCAGTCGATGCTCAAGCGCGCCGAGAAGATGATGGCCGGCATCGAGGGCGAGCGCGCGGCCGACAAGGTCGCCCGGATCGCGTTCCCGGAGCCGGCCCCCTGTGGCAAGACGCCCCTGATGGGCAGCGAGCTGTCGAAGTCCTACGGCTCGCTCGAGGTGTTCACGGACGTCGACCTGGCCATCGACAAGGGCTCGCGCGTCGTGATCCTGGGGCTCAACGGCGCCGGCAAGACCACGCTGCTGCGGATCCTCGCCGGGGTCGACGAACCCGACACCGGACAGCTCGAGCCGGGGCACGGCCTGAAGATCGGCTACTACGCGCAGGAGCACGAGAACCTCGACGTGAGCCGCTCGGTGCTGGAGAACATGATGTCCGCAGCCCCGGACATCAACGCGACCGAGGCCCGCAAGGTGCTCGGTTCGTTCCTGTTCACCGGCGACGACGTGCTCAAGCCCGCCGGCGTGCTCTCCGGCGGTGAGAAGACGCGGCTGTCGCTCGCGACCCTCGTCGTCTCCAGCGCGAACATGCTGCTGCTGGACGAGCCCACCAACAACCTCGATCCGGCATCGCGCGACGAGATCCTCGGCGCGCTCGCGCACTACGAGGGCGCCGTGGTGCTGGTGTCGCACGACGAAGGCGCCGTGCAGGCGCTGAACCCGGAGCGGGTGCTCATCCTGCCCGACGGCGTCGAGGACATCTGGGGCCGCGACTACATCGACCTCATCACGCTGGCCTGATCCGGTCGCGGCTCGACCGGGGACGAACTCGCGGCCTAGGCTGGGGTGTCGTGGACATCGGCGAGCGGGACCGGGACGAAGCAGCAGCGGTGAGCGGTTATCAGGTCGCGCACATCGGCGCGCCGGATGAGTGGCGCGGCCACTTCGGAGGCTTCGACCAGGCGCGCTCGCGTGACGGACGCCGGGTCGTCGACCACGAGCTCACGATGCAGTACATCGGGATGACGGCGAATGCCCTCGTCCCCGGCGAGGAGGCCGGGTACTGGCATGTGCACGGGCGCATCGAGGAGCTCTACGTCTTCCTCGGCGGACGCGGCCAGATGGGACTGGACGACGAGGTCGTCGAGGTCGGTCCGGGCACGGTGGTGCGTGTCGGCCAGGGCGTGGCGCGCACGTGGCGTGCGCGTCCGGACAGCCCGGAGGAGCTGCGCTGGCTCTGCATCCGCGCGGGTGGCGAGCAGCTGCCGCACCTGCCGGACGACAGCTCGCGCCTGCCCGACAGGCCCATGCCCTGGACCGACTGAGGGTCGCGCGGGGCGGCGAGGCGCCTCAGCGGCGGCCGTGCAGGTCGTCGAGCAGCTCGTCCTCCTCGGACATGTCGCGGTCCGTCCTCTTCGGGAACATGACGCGCTTGGCCCGGCGGTCGGATGCCTCGGCGGCGAGCGCTGCGGCGGCGGCGGCGTCCGTGCGGGCGAGCGCGGCGACGGCGGCGGCATCCTCCGCCTCCTCGCGGCGTGCCCGCCGCTCGAACCGGATCACGTACCAGAGGAACGCGAACGCCATGATCGCGAACAGGATCCACTGCACGCCGTAGGACAGGTACGGGCCGGGGTCGTCCGACGGCGACTCCATCGCCTGCGGCGCAGTGGCCGGAGCGGGGGACTCGGACACCAGCGTGCCGTACGCGCCGGTGTCGAGGTCGGCGGCGCCGGACTTCTGCGCGACGAGCGGCAGGTTGATCGAGGGAACCTGGCCGCGAGGCGCGTCCGGGCCGTTCGGCGGGATCGGCTCGGACGGCTGCAGGCGCACGACCACGGTCACGGTTCCGGTCGGCGCGGCGGGGATGACGTCCGGCAGGGACTGCGTGTTTCCGGGCGGCTCCCAGCCCCGGTCCACGAGGAACACGCGCCCGTCGGCGAGGCGGAACGGCACGAGGATCTCGTACGCCGCCGTGCCGCTGTGCACGCGGTTGCGGGCGAGGATCTGCCGGTCGGGGAGGTACTGCCCGGTCAGCGACACGGGACGCCACTGCTCCGTGAGGGCCAGCGTGCGCCCGGCCGGCACGACCTGCGCCAGCGGAACCGGCGTCGCGCCGTAGTTGCGCGAGATGATCGCCAGCTGCGCGCTGCGGTCGGCGTTCTTGGCCAGCTGCCAGTGAGACAGGAACGCACACGCGATCGCGAAGACGATCGCGATCCCGATGTATGCGGTCCAGCGCACCAGGGCGGGAGCGGTGCGGCGACGTTCGGCGAGGGTGGACATCAGGACGATTCTGCCGTGGGTGGCTCGGCGGACGCCGAGAACGGCTCGGATGTCACGGGGAAGTCGCGCGCGGCGAGATAGTCGTGCAGGTACGCCGCATGCTCGTCGCAGGCCAGCCAGATCTTGCGGCGGTCCGGGGTGTGGATGCGCGGGTTCCGCCAGACGATCTGCGTGGTCGCCGGGGCGCGGCATCCCGCACGGGAGCACACGGACGCCGCCGCGTCCGGATCGGATGCCGTCATCCGGCGGTATCGCTCTCGTGGCGGTCCGGCTCCTCGCGTGGAGCGTCGCCGTCGTGCGTCACGGCGTCCCCGCCCTGCGGCAGCGACCGGGTGGTCTCGGTGACGCGGATCACCGACGGGCCGGTGTGCGGGTGCGGATCGGCCGTGGGGGTCGCGGGCAGGGCCCGCTCCGGGTCGATCGCGGTCGGCGTCTTCGACTCCTGGCCGACGTTCGCGAGCACCACCGCGATGTAGGGGAGCACGACAGCCGCGATCAGGAACAGCCAGGTGTACCAGCTGTAGGGATGCACCACGACGGCGAGCGCGAAGCACGCCACGCGGATGCCCATCATGATCAGGTATCGCGTCGATCGCCGATCGACCTCTTCCTCGGGCGAGGCCGGGATCGAGGTCGCGGACTGGGTGCTGTGGTGCTTCACGGTGCCTCCAGCCTACGCGCGTGGCGGCGGCCGGGAACCGTTTTCAGCGACCCCGGCGGGTCAGGAATCGAGGCCGCCGGAGCCGGCGAACGTGCCGATCGCGATGAGGGCGATCACCGCCCAGACGATGATCACCAGCGCGACGACGCCGAGCTGGACCCAGCCCAGGATGACGCCCGCGACGGCCATGCCGCGACCGCCCTCGCGGGAGCGCCTGATCTGGCCGATGGCCAGGTGTCCGGTGACCACGGCGACGATCGCGCCGATCACCGGGAAGAACACCCAGGCCGCGATGCCCGCGACGAGGGACACGACCGAGAGCGCGTTCGTGGGCGGCGCGAGCACGGGTGCCATGTAGACCGGCGTGCCGGGCGCGTAGTAGACGGGCTGCGGCGGCAGAGGCGGCTGCTGCGGCACGGGCGGCACCGGCTGCTGCGGAGGCTGCGGTGCGTATGGGTCGGTCATGGATCTCCCTCGGAAGGCTCTCTCCAGGCTCTCAGCGCTCTCCCAGACTGTCAAGCCGCGCCGATAGGCTGGGGGGGATCCGATTCCCGGCCCCCAGGAGTGCCCATGTCCACTGATCGCGTCGTCCTCGTCACCGGCGGCAACCGCGGCATCGGCCGCGCCATCGCCGAGCGCTTCCTCGCCGCCGGCTACACGAAGGTCGCCGTCACCACGCGGTCGGGCGACGGCCCCGAGGGCACGCTGACGGTGCGTGCGGACGTCACGGACGCGGCCAGCGTCGACGCCGCCTTCACCGAGGTGGAACGGCAGCTCGGCCCGGTCGAGATCCTCGTCGCCAACGCCGGCATCACCAAGGACACCCTGCTGCTGCGCATGAGCGACGAGGACTTCGACAGTGTTGTCGCCACCAACCTCGGCGGCTCGTTCCGGGTGGTCAAGCGTGCGTCGAAGGGGATGCTCCGCGCTCGCTGGGGCCGCGTCATCCTCATCTCCAGCGTGGTCGGCCTCTACGGCTCGGCCGGCCAGATCAACTACTCGAGCTCGAAGAGCGGCATGGTGGGCTTCGCCCGCTCGCTCACCCGCGAACTCGGCGCGCGCGGCATCACGGCGAACGTCGTCGCGCCCGGATTCATCGAGACCGACATGACGTCGGAGCTGTCCGACGAGACCCAGGCGGAGTACAAGAAGAACATCCCCGCCGGCCGCTTCGCGCAGCCCGACGAGGTCGCCGGGGTCGTCGCGTGGCTGGCCTCGGACGACGCCGCCTACATCTCCGGCGCCGTCATCCCCGTCGACGGCGGCCTCGGGATGGGCCACTGACCGGGGGCTGAGCCGGGCTACGGCAGTAGCGGGATCACCTGCGCCAGGTCGACCTCGCCGATCACGAGGTCGGCCTGCGCGCGCACGGTCGGCTTCGCGTTGAACGCGAGTCCGAGCGCTGCGGCATCCATCATCTTCAGGTCGTTCGCCCCGTCGCCGATCGCGATCGTGGCGGATGCCGCCACGCCGAGCTCCGCGGCCCACAGCTGCAGCGACTCCGCCTTGACCGCGGCATCCACGATCGCGCCGTCCACCTCGCCGGTGAGCACCCCGTCGGCGGAGACGAGACGGTTCGCGCGCCAGCGGTCCACGCCCAGTGCCGGTGCGATGTGGTCGAGCACCTCGTGGAAACCGCCGGACACGACGCCGACGGTGCCGCCCTTCGCGTGCACCGCGTCGATCAGCTCACGCACGCCGGGCGTCGGCTCGACGCGCGCGATGACGCGCTCGAACGCCGCGACCGGCACGCCGGCCAGAGCCTGGACGCGGGAGCGCAGGCTGGTCGCGAAGTCGACCTCGCCGCGCATCGCCGCCTCGGTCGCGGCGGCCACTTCCAGGCCGCGCCCCACTTCGTCGGCGATGAGCTCGATGACCTCGTTGCGGATCAGGGTCGAATCGGCGTCGAGCACGACAAGAAGGGGCACCCTCCCACGCTATCGCCCTTCGACAGGCCCAGTGACCGCCCTTCGACAGGCTCAGGGACCGCCGTTCGACAGGCTCAGGGACCGCCGTCGCTCAGCGGGGCACGTGCACGTTCTTGCCGACGATCGTGATGCCCGAGTCGCTCACCGTGAACCCGCGCGACAGGTCGAGCTCGCGGTCGACGCCGATCGTGGCCCCGTCGTCGAGCACCACGTTCTTGTCGAGGATCGCGCGATGCACGCGCGCGCCGACCCCGACGCGGACGTTGTCGAACAGCACCGAGTCCACGATCGTCGAGCCGCCGCCGGACAGCGTCCACGGGCCGACGACGCTTCGTTCCAGATGCGTGCCCGACAACACCGATCCGAGCGACACGATCGAGTCGATCGCGTTGCCCATGCGCCCCACCCGGTCGCGCACGAACTTCGCCGGCGGAGAGTTCAGCGCCTGTGAATGGATCGGCCAGTCGGAGTTGTACAGGTTGAAGATCGGCAGAGTCGAGATCAGGTCCTGGTGGGCGTCGTAGTACGACTCGATGGTGCCCACGTCGCGCCAGTAGTCGCGGTCCCGATCGGCCGATCCGGGAACCTCGTTGCGCTTGAAGTCGTAGACGCCGGCCTCGCCGCGGTCGACGAAATAGGGGATGATGTCGCCGCCCATGTCGTGGTTCGACGTCGGCACCTCGCCGTCGGCGGTGACCGCCTCGATCAGCGCGTCGGTGTCGAAGATGTAGTTGCCCATCGACGCGAGCACCTCTTCGGGGGAGTCCGGCAGACCCACCGGGTTCGGCGGCTTCTCCACGAACTCGCGGATGCGTGTGACGTCGTCCGGTTCGACGTCGATGACGCCGAACTGGTGCGCAAGGGAACGGGGCTGCCGGATGCCGGCGACCGTCGCGCGTGCCCCCGACGCGATGTGGGCGTCGAGCATCTGCCGGAAGTCCATGCGGTAGACGTGGTCGGCGCCGATGACGATGACGATGTCGGGCTTCTCGTCGTTGATGAGGTTGAGACTCTGCAGGATGGCGTCCGCCGAGCCGGAGAACCAGCGCTTGCCGAGACGCTGCTGGGCCGGCACGTTCGCCACGTACGAGTTCAGCAGGGCCGACATGCGCCATGTCTGCGAGATGTGCCGGTCGAGGCTGTGCGACTTGTACTGGGTCAGCACCACGATCTGGCGCAGTGACGAGTTGATCAGGTTCGAGATCGCGAAATCGATGAGGCGATACTGCCCGCCGAACGGGACGGCGGGTTTCGCGCGATCCGCAGTCAGGGGCATGAGCCGCTTGCCCTCGCCGCCGGCGAGGATGATTCCGAAGACCTTCGGTACTGCTGACATGGCAACACCCTATGGCCCCGGCGACGGTTGTACTAGCGTTTCGGCATGCGCGTCGACATCGTCACCAAGGAGTACCCGCCGGCTGTCTACGGAGGAGCCGGCGTGCACGTCACCGAACTCGTGAAGGCACTGCGCGAGCGTCTCGACGTGCACGTCCAGGCGTTCGGAGCGGATCGCGACGAGGACGGGACGTTCTCGTACGGGGTCCCTTCCGGGCTGTCCGACGCGAATGCCGCGATCCAGACGCTCGGCACCGACCTCGAGATCGTCGGGGGCGTCGCCGGAGCAGACGTGGTGCACAGCCACACCTGGTACGCCAACTTCGCCGGGCACGTGGCATCCCTGCTCTACGGCATCCCGCACGTCGTCACCGCGCACAGTCTCGAACCGCTTCGCCCCTGGAAGGCAGAGCAGCTCGGCGGCGGATACGCCGTGTCGAGCTACATCGAGAAGACCGCGTACGAGGGTGCGGCGGCGATCGTCGCGGTCAGCGACGGCATGCGCAACGACATCCTCCGCAGCTACCCCGATCTCGATCCGGCCAAGGTGCGCGTCATCTACAACGGCATCGACGTGGACGCCTGGCGGCCGGTGTCGAACCCCGAGTTCCTCGCCGCGGAGGGGATCGATCTCATGCGGCCGTCGGTCGTGTTCGTCGGGCGCATCACGCGGCAGAAGGGTCTGCCGTACCTGCTGCGCGCCGCGGCCCTGCTGCCCCCCGAAGTGCAGCTGGTGCTGTGTGCGGGGGCGCCGGACACCCCCGAGATCCTCGCCGAGGTCGAAGAGCTCGTGCGGGGCCTGCAGCAGACCCGCGACGGCGTGATCTGGATCGACCGGATGCTGCCGCGCGACGAGCTGTGCACGATCCTCACCGCGGCGACGACGTTCGTCTGCCCGTCGATCTACGAGCCGCTCGGCATCGTGAACCTCGAGGCCATGGCGTGCGGCGCGGCCGTCGTCGGCACCGCGACCGGCGGCATCCCGGAGGTCGTCGTCGACGGCGTGACGGGACGACTCGTGCCGATCGAGCAGCTGCAGGACGGCACCGGCACGCCGACGCACCCCGACCGGTACGTGGCCGATCTCGCCGCAGTGCTCACCGAAGTGGTCTCCGATCGGGCGCGCGCGCGGGAGTACGGGGATGCCGGCCGGCACCGGGCCGCCACCGACTTCAGCTGGACGGCGATCGCGGACGAGACCGCCGCGCTGTATGCGGAGGTCGCCGCATCCGGTCGATAGGCTGGAGACATGCCTGAGGTCCTCGATTTCGCCGATGTCGTCGTCCGTCGCAACGCCCGCAACATCGTCGACCACATCGACTGGTCCGTGCAGGACGACGAGCGCTGGGTCGTGCTCGGCCCGAACGGGGCGGGCAAGACGACGCTCCTGCAGCTCGCCGACACCCTGCTGCACCCGACGTCGGGGACGGTGACGATCCTCGACGAGCGTCTGGGCCGCACCGACGTGTTCGAGCTGCGCCCGCGCATCGGCTTCGCGTCGTCGGCCATGGCTCGGCGCGTACCGCCGGAGGAGACCGTGATCAACGTCGTGCTCACCGCCGCGTACTCCGTGCTCGGCCGGTGGAACGAGTCCTACGAGGGCATCGACGAGCGGCGGGCGATGCGCGTGCTGGCGGAGTGGAAGCTCGAGCATCTCGCCGAGCGCACGTTCGGCACGCTGTCCGACGGGGAGCAGAAGCGCGTGCAGATCGCGCGCGCCGTGATGACCGACCCGGAGCTGCTGCTGCTGGACGAGCCCACCGCGAGCCTCGATCTCGGCGCGCGCGAGGAGCTCCTCGACCTGCTGGGCCGATACGCCGCCGTTCCCACCACGCCGGCGATGGTGATGGTCACCCACCACGTGGAAGAGATCCCGGTCGGGTTCACCCACGTGCTGCTGCTGCGCGAGGGCGGTGTCGTGGCATCCGGCCCGATCGCCGAGACGCTCACCGCCGACGCGCTCACCGAGACGTTCGGCATGCCGATCGTGCTGACGCAGGACGGCGGGCGGTACGCGGCCCGCGCGACGGCGTGACCTCCCGCATCTGTTAGAATCGTCGTTTGGTGCGCCTGCACCGCAGACTTGGCCGTCCTGGCACAATCCAGGGCACGACTCCCTTGAGGATCACCATGAAGACCGACATCCACCCCGACTACCGCGCCGTCGTGTTCCGCGACCTGGGCTCGGGCGACACCTTCCTCACGCGTTCGACCGCGAACAGCGACAAGACCATCGAGCTCGACGGCGTCGAGTACCCGGTCATCGACGTCGAGATCTCGTCCGCGTCGCACCCGTTCTACACGGGCAAGCAGCGCATCCTCGACTCGGCCGGTCGTGTCGAGAAGTTCAACCAGCGCTTCAAGAACTTCGGCGGCTCCGCGAAGTAATCGCGCCGTCACCTTTCCGAGACCTCGTGTCGCAGCGACTCCTGCCGCAGCGGCGCGAGGTCTCCGTCTTGGGCGGGACCACCGCCTACTGGGTGGACGAGCCGGTGGACGGCTCCGCCGGGGCGCATGCTCCCACCCTCGTCACCGTTCACGGATTCCGCGGCGAGCACCACGGGCTCGCACCGGTCGTCCATCAGCTTCCCGGCTACCGGGTCGTCTCACCCGATCTGCCCGGCTTCGGCGAGACCGAGCCGATCCCCGGCCGGGTGCACGACCTCGACCTGTACGCGCAGTGGCTGCGGGAGTTCGTCGCCGCCGTGTGTCCGGGCGCCGTCGTCGTGGGGCACAGTTTCGGGTCGATCGTCTCGTCCGCCGCCGTCGCCGCCGGACTCGAGACCCCGCGGCTGGTGCTCATCAACCCGATCGGCGCCCCCGCCCTGGAGGGACCGCGCGGGGTGCTGACGCGGCTCGCGATCTTCTACTACTGGGCCGGCGCCCAGCTGCCGGCATCGCTCGGCGAAGCGCTGCTGCGCAACCGCGTGATCGTGCGGACCATGTCGATCGCGATGGCGAAGACGAAGGATCCCGCGCTGCGCCGTTTCGTGCACGAGCAGCACGACCTGTACTTCTCCCGGTTCGCCGACCGCGACGTGCTGCGCGACGCGTTCGTCACCTCGGTGTCGCACGACGTCACGGAGTTCGCGCCGCGGGTGACGGTGCCGACGCTGCTCATCGCCGCCCAGCTCGACGACATCACCCCCATCGAGAAGGAACGCGAGCTCGTGCACCTGTTCCCCGATGCCCGGCTCGTCGAGATCCCCGACGTCGGCCACCTGATCCACTACGAGACCCCTGAGCCGGCGGCGGCGGCGATCACGGCGTTCATCGCACGCTGAGCCGCTCCCGCGTGCGGGTCAGGGCCGTCGGTGGCGGTGGCGGGTGAGCTCGAGAAGCGGGCCCAGGCGATAGGGGATGACCTCGCCCATCGCGAGCGACGTCTCGGTGCGCTCCACCCCGTCGATCGCGAGGATGCGGGCGTCCGTGTCGAACAGGTGCTGGGTGTCGCGGCAGGCGACCCGGACGAACAGGTCCACTCCGCCGGACATGCCGTGCGCCTGGAGCACCTCCGGGATGCGGGCGAGATCCTCCGCGATCTGCGGCAGCTGCACCTGGCGCACCAGCACGTTGATGAACGCCTCGATCGGGTAGCCGAGGGCGGTCGTGGAGATCGCCCGCTCGAACGAGAGGAACACGCCTTCGCGGTCGAGGCGCGCCATGCGCGCCTGCACCGTGTTGCGGGAGAGCCCGAGGGTGTCGGCGAGTGCGACGACGGTGGCGCGGGGCTCCCGGCTCAATGCCGCGAGCAGTTCCAGGTCGACGCTGTCCAGGGTTGTCATACTGCTCAAGATCGGCTCGCCTTCTCTGCGCGATACTGCGCAACATGCTGAAGCATACTCAGGATGCTTGAGCGAGTTGCGCGACGGACGTACTCTTCCAGTATCCGGCGAGGATGCCGGCGCATGCGGGCTGCCCCACGAAGGCGCGCCCGGGGAAGCGGGTCACGATGGTGCACACACTCACACCCACGGCAGATCTGAAGACCGACGTCGACGACGTCGCCCGACTCGTCAGCGCGACCGGAGAACGGGTGCGCGACGCCGACCTCGACCCGTGGGCCGCCGACGTCGACCTGGCACAGCTGCAGGGGCTCTATCGCGACATGGTGCTGGTGCGGCGCATGGACGCCGAGTGCATGGCGCTGCAGCGGCAGGGACAGCTCGGCCTCTGGGCACCCTGCAACGGCCAGGAGGCCGTTCAGGTCGGCACCGCCCGGGCACTTCGCGCCGACGACTTCGCCTTCCCCACGTACCGGGAGCCCGGCGTCAACTACGTGCGCGGCGCCAAGCCCGCCCAGTACATGCGCGCCTGGCGCGGTGAGGCGCACTCCAGCTACAACCCGTACGAGCTCGGATCGGCCATCCAGCAGATCATCATCGGCGCGCAGACGCTGCACGCGGTCGGCTACGCGATGGGCATCCAGCGGGACGGCACCGACCAGGTGGCCGCGGTGTACTTCGGCGACGGTGCCTCCAGCCAGGGCGACGTGAACGAGGCCATGGTGTTCGCGGCATCCTTCGACGCGCCCGTCGTGTTCATCTGCTGCAACAACCAGTACGCGATCTCGGAGCCCGTCGGCATCGCAGCCACGCACCCGATCGCGGGGCGTGCGCCCGGCTTCGGCATCCCGAGCCTGCGCGTGGACGGCAACGACGTGCTCGCCTGCCTCGCTGCCATGAAGTGGGCGCTCGCCCGTGCCCGCCAGGGCCACGGCCCGTCGTTCATCGAGGCCGTCACCTACCGCATGGGCCCGCACACCACCTCGGACGACCCCACGCGCTATCGCACCCCGGAGGAGGTCGAGGCGTGGCGCCGGCGCGACCCGATCGCCCGTCTCGAGGCGCTGCTGCGCACCCAGGGCGGCTTCGACGACGAGTTCGCCGCCGGAGTGCAGCGGGACGCGGACACGCTCGCCGCCGACGTGCGCGCGGCCTGCCTCGGCATGACCACGGCGCCGGCGATCACGATCCTCGACAATGTCTACGCCGAGCCGCACATCGGGGTCGACGAGCAGCGCCGCTGGTTCGGCGCCTACCTCGACGGCTTCGCCGACGCCGAGGCCGCAGGGGAGCAGGCATCATGAGCGAGCTGACGATGGGCAAGGCCCTCAACGAGGGTCTGCGCCAGGCCATGCGGGACGACGACCACGTGCTCGTCATGGGCGAGGACATCGGGCGCCTCGGCGGCGTGTTCCGCATCACCGACGGCCTGCTCGACGAGTTCGGCAAGCTGCGCGTGGTGGACACTCCGCTCGCGGAGTCCGGCATCGTCGGCACCGCGGTCGGACTCGCGTACCGCGGATACCGGCCGGTGGTCGAGATCCAGTTCGACGGCTTCGTGTACCCCGCCTTCGACCAGATCGTGTCGCAGGTCGCGAAGCTCCACTACCGCAGCCAGGGCGCCGTGAAGATGCCCATCACGATCCGCATCCCGTGGGCGGGCGGCGTCGGAGCCGCGGAGCACCACAGCGAATCGCCCGAGGCGTACTTCGTGCACACCGCCGGACTGCGCGTGGTGGCCGTCTCGAACCCGCAGGACGCATATACGATGCTGCGCCAGGCGATCGCGTGCGACGACCCGGTGGTGTTCTTCGAGCCCAAGAAGCTCTACCACGTGAAGGGCGAGGTGCAGCTGGGCACCGCCCTCGACGACGCGGCCCCGATGGGCCTCGCCCGCGTCGCACGGCCGGGCACCGACGTCACGCTCCTCACCTACGGCTCGCAGGTGGCCACCGCGCTGGATGCCGCCACCGCCGCGGAGGACGAGGGCGTCTCGATCGAGGTCGTCGACCTGCGCTCGCTGTCTCCGGTGGACTACCGCACCGTCACCGCCTCCGTCCGCAAGACGGGTCGGGTCGTCGTCACCCACGAGGCCGCCCGCGAGGCGGGACTCGGCGCGGAGCTCATCGCGAGCGTCACCGAGCGCTGCTTCAACTTCCTCGAGTCCGCTCCGGTGCGCGTCACCGGGTGGGACATCCCGTACCCGCCCGCGAAGCTCGAGAAGCACCACGTGCCCGACCTCGACCGCATCCTCGACGCGGTCGACCGGGTGCTCGACCAGCCCAACAGCATGACGGGGGTGGAACTGTGACCCAGGACTTCCGCCTCCCCGACCTCGGCGAGGGGCTGCCCGACGCCGAGCTCGTGCAGTGGCTCGTGAAGGAGGGCGACACCGTCGCCCTCAACCAGACGATCGCCGAGGTCGAGACCGCCAAGGCCTCGATCGAGCTGCCGTCGCCGTACGCCGGCGTCGTGCAGACCCTGCATGCGCAGCCCGGCGACGTGGTCGCCGTCGGCAGCGTGATCATCTCCTTCGGCGACGGCACCGAGGATGCGCCGGCGCCGGAGGGTGCTCAGTCGGCATCCGCCGAGCCGGAATCCGCCGAGGCCCTCCGCACCCCGAACCTCGTGGGGTACGGCGCCGAGACCCGCACGTCGGGCCGTCCGCAGCGTCGCGCCCGCACCGCCGGGGGCCGCAGCGATACCGCCGTGCTCGACGCCGCCGTGCTGGAGGCAGCGCCGCACGACGCGATCCCGGACTTCGCGCCCGTCGACCCCGCGGCGGTCACCGAGCGTCCGCGGTCCACACCGCCGGTGCGCGCGCACGCCACGCAGCTCGGCATCGACCTGGCGCTCGTCGAGGGCACCGGCCAGGACGGCCTGATCACACGGGAAGACGTCGACGCGTTCGCCGCCCGCGCCGGGGTGGCCGAGGCGGCCGCGCCGGCCGAGCCCGAGATCGAGCAGGTGCCGGACTCGCTGTTCGAGGCCGGGGGCGCCACGCGCATCCCGATCCGCGGCGTGCGCCGGCACACCGCCGACGCCATGGTGCGCAGCGCCTTCACGGCGCCGCACGTCACCTCGTTCCACACGGTCGACATCACCAAGACGATGGAGTTCCTCGCCGCGCTGAAGGCCGACAAGGCCTACGCCGACCTGCGGATCGGCCCCCTCGCCGTCGTCGCGAAGGCCGTCTGCCTGGCCCTGAGGCGCACGCCCATGCTGAACTCGTCGTGGGACGAGGATGCCGGTGAGATCGTGCAGTACGGCTACGTCAACCTCGGCATCGCCGCGGCCACCGAACGCGGCCTCGTCGTGCCGAACGTGCCGGGTGCCGACCGCATGACGCTCGTGCAGTTGGCGGGTGCGCTCGGCGAGCTCACGCGTATCGCGCGCGAGGGGCGCACCACGCCGGCGCAGATGATGGGCGGCACGTTCACGATCACCAACATCGGCGCCCTGGGCATCGAAGCGGGCACCCCGATCCTGAACCCGGGCGAGGCCGGCATCCTCGGCGTGGGCGCCGTGCAGCGCCGGCCGTGGGAGTTCCAGGGCGAGGTCGCGCTGCGGGACGTCGTCACGCTGAGCCTCTCGTTCGACCACCGTCTCGTGGACGGAGCGGAAGGTGCGCGCTTCTTGCGGGATGTGGGGGATATCCTTCAAGAGCCCGGCCGAGCCCTGTTGTTCGGCTGACGCGCCACCCGGTCGAGATCGTTTGAATGACGTGACAATCGGCTACAGCGCGCATTCTGCGCGATCTCGATCGGGTGTCTTCGATGTCACCGCCGACGCCCCGGCACAGGGGCAGGATGGTCACATGGCCGAAGACGACCCCATCTCCGTGGACGCGCATGCGGATGCCGTCACCCAGCGGACGCTCGCACGGCAGCTGCGCGAGCGGATCGCGGCGGCATCCCTCGGTGGACCGGCGGCGTCCCGCGAACGGCACCTCGCCCGCGGAAAGCTGCTGCCGCGCGACCGTGTCGACCGGGTGCTCGACGAGGGCAGCCCGTTCCTGGAGCTCGCCGCTCTCGCGGCGAACGGCCTGTACGACGATGCCGCGCCGGGCGCCGGGATCGTCGCCGGCATCGGGCTGGTGCACGGCCGCCACGTGATGGTGGTGTGCAACGACGCCACGGTCAAGGGCGGCACGTACTACCCGATGACCGTGAAGAAGCACCTGCGCGCCCAGCAGATCGCGCTGGAGAACCGGCTGCCGTGCATCTACCTGGTGGATTCCGGCGGAGCATTCCTGCCCCTGCAGGACGAGGTGTTCCCGGACCGTGAGCATTTCGGCCGCATCTTCGCGAACCAGGCGAAGATGTCGGCGCTCGGCATCCCGCAGATCGCCGCCGTGCTCGGATCGTGCACCGCGGGCGGCGCGTACGTGCCGGCGATGAGCGACGAGACGGTGATCGTCCGCAACCAGGGCACGATCTTCCTCGGCGGACCGCCGCTCGTGAAGGCGGCGATCGGCGAGGTCGTCACGGCCGAGGAGCTCGGCGGCGGCGAACTGCACGCCCGCCGCTCCGGCGTCGCCGACCACCTCGCCGAAGACGACGACCACGCGCTCGAGATCGTCCGCGACATCGTCGCGACGCTGCCGATGTCGTCGCCGCCCGCCTGGCGGGCTCAGGATGCCGTCGCCCCCGCCGCCGCGGCGGACGAGCTCTACGACCTCGTGCCGGTCGACGTGAACCAGCCGTACGATGTGCGGGGCGTCCTCGCGGCGATCGTCGACGCCGGCAGCGCCTATGAGTTCAAGCGCGAGTACGGCACGACGCTGGTGACGACCTTCGCGCGCATTCACGGGCATCCGGTCGGCATCGTGGCCAACAACGGCGTGCTGTTCCGCGAGTCCGCGCTCAAGGGCGCGCACTTCATCGAGCTGTGCGACCAGCGCGGCATCCCGCTCGTGTTCCTGCAGAACATCTCGGGGTTCATGGTCGGCAAGGATGCCGAAGCCGGAGGCATCGCGAAGGACGGGGCGAAGATGGTGACCGCCGTCGCGACCACCCGCGTGCCGAAGCTGACGGTGATCATCGGTGGCTCGTTCGGCGCCGGCAACTACTCCATGTGCGGCCGCGCGTACGACCCGCGGTTCCTGTGGAGCTGGCCGGGCAGCCGCATCTCGGTGATGGGCGGTGCCCAGGCGGCATCGGTGCTGTCCACCGTGCGCGCTTCCGACGACGAGGCGCAGGTCGCCGCACGAGAGCGTGCCATCCGCGAGCAGTACGAGCGCCAGGGAAGCCCCTACTACGCCACCGCACGGCTCTGGGACGACGGGATCATCGACCCCGTCGACACCCGGGACGTGCTCGGGCTCGCCCTGGACGTCGTCTCCCGCGTCCCGCTGCGGGTCGCCGAGCCTGTCGAAGCGCCCGGCTTCGGCCTCTTCCGGATGTGACCCGAATGCCTGAATCAGCTCTGTTCGAGAAGGTCCTGGTCGCCAACCGCGGCGAGATCGCCCGCCGGGTCATCCGCACCCTGCGCCGGCTCGGCATCGCCTCCGTCGCGGTGTACAGCGACGCGGATGCCGACGCTCCGCATGTCCGCGAAGCCGACGAGGCGGTGCGGATCGGCCGGGCTGCGGCATCCGACTCGTACCTGAACATCGCCGCCGTGCTGGATGCCGCCTGGCGGACCGGCGCCCAGGCCATCCACCCGGGATACGGGTTCCTGTCCGAGAACGCCGCGTTCGGCGCCGCGTGCGCCGAGGCCGGCATCGTCTTCATCGGCCCGGACGCCCGCGCCCTGGAAGTCATGGGCGACAAGATCCGCGCCCGCGACCACGTCGCCGCCCACGGGGTGCCCATCGTCCCCGGCTTCAGCGCTGCGGGGATGACCGACGGCGAGATCCGGGAGAACGCGGACGCCACGGGCTATCCGCTGCTGATCAAGCCCTCCGCGGGCGGCGGCGGCAAAGGAATGGAGGTCGTGGGGTCGGCGGCCCGGCTGCCGGAGGCGCTCGCCACCGCGCGGCGCGTCGCGAAGGCGAGCTTCGGCGACGACACGCTGCTGGTGGAGCGGCTCATCGAGCGTCCCCGGCACATCGAGGTGCAGGTGCTCGGTGACGGGCGCGGTGAGGCGGTGCACCTGGGGGAGCGCGAGTGCACGCTGCAGCGCCGCCACCAGAAGGTCGTCGAGGAGTCGCCGTCGCCCATCATCGACGCCGAGACCCGGGAGCGCCTCGGTGCGGCGGCGTGCGCGGCCGCGGTGTCCGTCGACTACCGCGGCGCGGGCACCGTCGAGTTCATCGTGGCGACCGCGCGGCCAGACGAGTTCTTCTTCATCGAGATGAACACGCGCCTGCAGGTGGAGCATCCGGTCACCGAGGCCGTGACGGGCGTCGA
>DATMTQ010000240.1:0-6590 GCA_035564095.1 Microbacterium sp.
GGATGCCGCCTTGGGCGCGGCCGCGTCAGCGGACGGGGCGGCGCCGTCGGCCTCGAGCGCGGCGCGGAGCTTGCGCGCCACCGGAGGCTCGATGGTGGAAGAGGTGCTCTTGACGAACTCGCCGAGCTCCTTCAGCTTCGCGAGCGCGACCTTGCTGTCGACGCCGAGCTCGGAAGCGATCTCGTGCACGCGTGGTTTTGCGTTTGCCACAGTTCTCCTGTCTTGGGGCCCACCCAGGACAGGGCGGACCATCAGATGCGGACGGGTCTCATTTCGAGCCGTTCACTTCTTGTCCATAGCCGTTCAGCCTTTTCGCTGGAGGTGTTCTTCGATGGTCTGCGTGTCGAGCGAACCCGATACCCGCAGCGCACGGACGAATGCGCGGCGCCGCAGAGCGGCGGTCAGGCACTCGGGTGTGTCGTGCACCCACGCGCCCCTCCCGGGCATCGATGCACGCTCATCGAGAATGAGGGTGGAATCGACCGCCACGACTCGAAGGAGCGTGGAACGGGAGGCACGCGTGCGGCATCCGACGCACGTTCGTACAGCTTCCATTCTACATGCCGGGGCGATGTGCCCCGGTCCCCCTTCCCTACGCCGCCGACCCGTCCGAAAGCCGACCGCAGCCGGTCGTCGCGCTCACGACTCCAAGATGCTGTCCGGCTGGATGTCGATCTTGGCGCCGGTGAGCTTGGCGGCGAGGCGCGCGTTCTGCCCCTCCTTGCCGATGGCGAGCGACAGCTGGTAGTCGGGCACGAGCGCGCGGACGGCCTTGCTGCCCGGGTCGAGCACGAACGCCGAGGTCACCTTGGCCGGCGAGAGCGCGTTGGCGACGAACTTCGCCAGTTCCGGGTCGTAGTCGACGATGTCGACCTTCTCGCCGGCGAGCTCCTCGGTCACGGCGCGCACTCGGCGGCCGAGCTCGCCGATGCACGCGCCCTTGGCGTTGATCGACGGATCGTTCGCCTTGACCGCGATCTTGGTGCGGTGACCCGCCTCTCGCGCCAGCGACACGATCTCGACCAGGCCGGCCGCGATCTCGGGCACCTCCAGGGCGAAGAGCTTGCGCACGAGGCCGGGGTGGGTACGGGACACGGTGATCGCCGGGCCCTTGGTGCCCTTGGCGACAGACGTGACGTAGACGCGGATGCGGCTGCCGTGGGTGTAGTCCTCGCCGGGGACCTGCTCCTCGGGCGGCAGGATCGCCTCGACGGAGCCGAGGTCGACGTGCACCATGCGCGGGTTCGGCCCCTGCTGGATGACGCCCGCGACGATGTCGCCCTCCTTGCCGCGGAACTCGCCGAGCACCGCGTCGTCGGCGATGTCGCGCAGCCGCTGGCTGATGACCTGCTTGGCGGCGTAGGCGGCGATGCGCCCGAAGCCCTCGGGGGTGCTCTCCTCCTCGCCGATCACCTCGCCGTCCTCGTCCAGCAGCGGCACGTAGATGGAGACGTGCCCCGTCTTTCGGTCCAGGTGCGAGCGCGTGCCCTCGGGCAGCGTTCCGGTGGGCGAGGTGTGCTTGGCGTACGCGGTCAGGATCGCCTGCTCGATGATGTGCACCAACTCGTCGAAGGGGATCTCCCGTTCACGCTCGACGGTCCGCAAAAGTCCCAGATCGATGTCCACGAGGTCCTCCTTCTTCAGATGTCGCCGGTTTCCCGGCATTCAGACAACATTACCGGATGCCGGATGCGACCGCACCCGTCCGCGCCGATGTGAAGGAGCATCGTCCCCGCCGCGTGAGCCGCGCGCCGTGTGGCGCTCAGGCCCGGGCGCTGCCGAGGGCGTTCACCGCGCCGATCAGCTGGTAGAGCTCCCCCACCCGGTACTGGTTCAGCTGCAGCACCAGGCGCGGCAGGTCGGTCTTGTCGTGGTCGGAGGCTTCGACCGGCAGGGGCCCCGAGGCTTCGATGAACCCGGTCGACAGCAGCCCCGCGAACTCCCGGTTGAGCGAGGCGACCTCGGCATCCGTCGGCGGGTGCTTGAGCCGCAGCACGAGCCGGTCGCCGACCCAGCGCAGCGAGTCGTAGTTGCGCCAGAAGCCCTCGATGTGGGCGGCGGCCTCCACGACCGAGTCGGTGATCACCACCCGCTGCATGTCATCGGGCGCGATGGTGCCGGAAGCCGCGAGCTCGTTCTCGACGTAGTCCGCGAGACCGGTCCAGAACGTGCCGCCCGGGCGGTCCAGCAGCACGATCGGCATGGGCTCGGCCTTGCCGGTCTGCTGCAGCGTGAGCAGTTCGAAGGTCTCGTCCAGGGTGCCGAAGCCGCCGGGCAGGCTGACGAAGCCCCGGGATTCCTTCATGAGCATGAGCTTGCGGGTGAAGAAGTACTTCATCGACACGTGCCGCTCGTCGGCGACGGCCTCGTTCGGCTTCTCCTCGAACGGCAGCCGGATCGAGATGCCCACCGACCGGCCCGGCCCCGCGCCCTCGGTGGCCGCCTGCATGATCCCGGGACCCGCGCCGGTGACGACCATCCAGCCCTGGGCGGCGAGCGAGGCCGCGATGTCGCGCGCCTGCGCGTACAGCGGGGTGCCGGGCTGCGTGCGTGCCGAGCCGAACACGGTGACCTTCGGGACGTCGACGTACGGGGCGTAGAGGCGGAAGGCGTCCCGCATCTCCTCGACGGCCGCCGCGGTGATCTTCAGGTCGAGACGCGTGGTGCGATCGGTGCCGAGTTCGATGCCGGCACGCAGGATGCGGCGGATGAGGCTGCGGTTCGCCGGGATCTCGGCGTCGGCGATCAGTCTGTCGAACTCTTCGTCGTCGATCATGTGCCCAGCATGTCACCGCGAAGTGGCCTGCCGGTGAACGGCACGGACCGCACGACGGCCGGGGCGGCACTGTCGGCGGCCCCGGGTAGGCTCCGCTCATGCACTGGTTCGGCACCCTCGACACCCCGGTGGGCAGGCTCGGCGTCGTCAGCCACGGCGACGCGATCAGCGCCGTCGGCTGGCGGATGTCACGGCCGGCGGATGCCACGGAATCCGCCGATCCCCTGCTCGCCGAAACCCTCGGCCAGCTCGCCGCCTACTTCGCCGGCGACCTGCGGCGGTTCGACGTGCCGGTCGACCTCGGCGATCTGTCGGAGGGCACCCGCGCGGTGCTGACGTGCCTGTACGACACCGTGCACCACGGCGAGACGATCACCTACGGGGAGCTCGCCGCGCGCAGCGGATCGGGCATCCCCGCCCGCGGGATCGGCGCGATCATGGGCGCCAATCCCGTGCCGATCATCGTCCCCTGCCATCGCGTGCTCGCCGGCGACGGCCTGGGCGGCTATTCCGGCGGAGAGCCCGGCCAGGGGCGCGCCACCAAGCGCCGGCTGCTCGAGTTCGAAGGCGCGCTGCCGGCCCCGCTGTTCTGAACCCGGATGACGCGGTTCAGCGCGTGGCGGTCAGACGCGCGACGGCGTCACCGACCGCGACGACCTCGCGGTCGCCCGACCGGCGGTCCCACAGCTCGACCTCGCCGTCGGCGGCGCCGCGGCCGACGATGATGATCTTCGGCACGCCGACGAGCTCGGCATCCTTGAACTTCACGCCGGGCGACACCTTGGGCCGGTCGTCGTAGAGCACGTCGAAGCCGGCGGCATCCAGGTCGGCGGACAGCTTCTCGGCCAGGTCGAACGCGGTCGAGTCCTTGCCGGTCGCCACGACCTGCACGTCGAACGGCGCCACGGAGGCCGGCCACACGAGGCCCTTCTCGTCGCTGTTGAGCTCGGCGATGATCGCGAGGATGCGGGTGACGCCGATGCCGTACGAGCCCATCGTCACCGTGACGAGCTTGCCGTTCTCGTCGAGCACTTGCAGTCCCAGGGCCTCGGCGTACTTGCGGCCGAGCTGGAAGACGTGCCCGATCTCCATGCCGCGCGCGAGGGTCACCGGGCCCGAGCCGTCGGGCGCCGGGTCGCCCTCGCGGACGCTCGCGACCTCGATGAAGCCGTCCGAGCCGAAGTCGCGGCCGGCGACCACCGAGTGCACGTGCTTCTGGTCGATGTTGGCGCCGGTGATCCACGACGACCCGTCGACCACGCGCGGGTCGAGGAAGTAGCGGATGCCGGTGGCGGACTCTTCGCCGAGCAGCTGGCCCTGCTCGCTCCACGGGCCGATGTAGCCCTTGACGAGGAGTGGATGCTTGGCGAAGTCCGCTTCGGTGGCGGGCTCCACCTCGGCGGGCGCGAAGGCCACCTCCACGCGCTTGTCGTCGACGTCGCGGTCGCCGGGGACGCCCACGATCACGAGCTCCCGCGTGCCGTCGAGGTGGGTGAGGGCGAGCACGACGTTCTTGAGCGTGTGCGCGGCCGTGTACTCCCCGTCGAGCACCGCGTTCGAGTGCGCCACGAGGGTGTCGATCGTGGGGGTGTTCGGCGAGTCGAAGATCACCGGCGTGCCGGCGTCGTCGAAGTCGATCGGCGCGGGGGCGATCGTGGCGAACGCCTCGACGTTGGCCGCGTAGCCGCCGGCCGAGCGGACGAACGTGTCCTCGCCGACGGCGGTCGGGTGCAGGAACTCCTCGGAGCGCGATCCGCCCATGGCGCCGGCATCCGCCTGCACGATGACGTATTCGAGGCCGAGTCGCTGGAAGATGCGCTCGTAAGCGTCGCGCTGGGCCATGTAGCTGGCGTCGAGGCCCTCGTCGGTGTAGTCGAACGAGTACGCGTCCTTCATCGTGAACTCGCGCCCGCGCAGCAGCCCTGCGCGGGGGCGCGCCTCGTCGCGGTACTTGTCCTGGATCTGGTAGATCGTCAGGGGCAGGTCCTTGTAGGACGAGTAGAGGTCCTTGACCAGCAGCGTGAAGGCCTCTTCGTGGGTGGGGGCGAGCAGGTAATCGGCGCCCTTGCGGTCCTTCAGACGGAAGATGCCGTCGCCGTACTCCTCCCAGCGACCGGTCGCCTCGTAGGGCTCACGGGGCATGAGCGCCGGGAAGTGCACCTCCTGCGCACCGGCCGCGGTCATCTCCTCGCGGACGATCTGCTCGAGCCGCGCCTTCACCCGCAGTCCCAGCGGCAGCCACGCGAAGATGCCCGGCGCCTGGCGGCGGATGTATCCGGCACGCACGAGCAGCCTGTGGCTCGTGACCTCGGCGTCGGCGGGATCTTCACGGAGCGTGCGGAGGAAGAACTTCGAAAGACGGGTGACCACGGCTCAAGTCTAGAGAAGGATGCCGGACGCCCCTTGCGCCCGATCGGTCGTTGAGCGAGCGCAGCGAGACGAAACGCGGTGAGTCGAGCGGGTCAGGCGATGCCGCCGCCGTCCACCACCAGCGCCGCGCCGGTGACGTACGAGGACTCGTCGCTGGCGAGCCAGACGACGGCCGCGGCGATCTCGCGGGGCTGGCCCATGCGGTTGAGCGGACGCTCGGCGGCCTCGGCGAGGAATCCGGCCTGGTCCTGGCCGAGCTGGCGAGCTTCGTCGCGCAGCATCCCGGTGTCCACGTCGCCCGGGTTGACCGAGTTGACGCGGATGCCCTGGGGGCCGTGGTCGATCGCGAGTGCGCGCGTCATGTTGACCACCGCGCCCTTCGAGGCGCAGTAGGAGATTGCCCGGCCTCCGCCCTTGAGCCCCCAGCCCGACCCCGTGTTGACGATCGAGCCGCCCCCGGCCGCGGCCATGATCGGCACGACATGCTTGCACATCAGGAAGATCGCGCGCACGTTGACCCCGAACACGCGGTCCCACTCCTCCACGGTGGTCTCCACGGCCGTGGTGCGGCGGATGATGCCGGCGTTGTTGAAGACGATGTCGATGCCCCCGAGCTCCTGCTGCGCGGTCGCCACGACGCGCTCGATGTCGGGCTCGCTGGACACGTCGGCGGCGATCGCGACCGCGGTTCCGCCGGCGACCCGGATCTCGTCGGCGACGGCCTGCGCGGCCTCGCCGTTCAGGTCGACGACGGCGACGGATGCCCCCTCCGCTGCGAATGCGAGCGACGTGGCGCGGCCGATGCCGCCTGCCCCGCCGGTGACGACGGCCTTCTTGCCTTCAAGACGCATGGCGTCCTCCTTCTGGTTCGGGAAGTGCGTGGTCCGCGAGTTCGGGGGCGTGGACAGGGTAGAAGCTGGATGCCCCGGGTGCGGTGATCACCCGGACGAAACCGGCGAGTCGGGCATCCAGCTCCGGGTCGCCGGTGTCGACCAGCAGAGGGCGCCCGCGCAGTTCGATGAGCTTGGACTCCGGCGCGACGACCAGCAGCGGGCCGGTTCCGTCGGGCCCGGCGCCGAGGGCGCGCAGCACCCGGGCGGACAGCTGCTGGTTGCCGCGGCCGAGCAGGAACCCCTGGCCCCCGATCACGGTGACCACGGTCTGCGCCGGGCCCCGGGAGATCTCGTCGAGCAGCTCCTGCTCGCTCGCGGCACGGCGCACGAGGCGCCCGTCGAGCACGACGTCCACGCCGAGCGGGCTCTTCTCGAGGCCGAGCACGCGCGCCGCCTCGGCCATGGTGCCGCCGGGCCCGAGCAGGTAGAGCACGCCGGGCCGGAACCGGAGTACCGCCCCGCGGGCGGCGGCGGCTGCGGCATCCCGCTCGGACGCCGGCGTCGGGGACTTGCGCGCCTGGGTGCGTCCGGCCCGGTACGGCACCGCGAGC
>DATMTQ010000241.1:0-14249 GCA_035564095.1 Microbacterium sp.
CGCAGCCCGTGGTCGCAGATCAACCGCCAGCACGTCGCCCGGCTCGAAGCCGAGGGTCGCATGCGTGCGAGCGGGCGCGCGGAGGTCGAGCGCGCCAAGTCCGACGGCCGCTGGGATGCCGCCTACCGGCAGAAGGATGCCCCGGTTCCCCCTGATTTCCAGGACGCGCTGGATGCCTCGCCCGCGGCATCGGCCCACTACGCCACCCTCACCGCGCAGGGGCGGTTCGCGTTCGTGTTCCGCCTCGGCTCGGTGAAGCGCGCCGACGCGCGACAGCGGCGGATCGCCGAGTACATCGCGCTGCTCGAGGCCGGTCGCAGCCTGCACGAGCCCCGCGGGCAGTCTCCGTCGGAGGAATCCGGCACCGGGATGTAGAGAAGCGGCATCCGGCTTCGTCCCCTGGACCGACGGGCGCCGAAGTCGACGCACGACCCGCAGAGTCGAAAAGGCTTGACATCCGGGTGCGGGCGTCCGTATCGTGAGTCGCGGGATCCCAAATTGGGATCCCGAACCTTCGCCGGACCGCAGCGGCGCGCCGGTTCCACCCTTCCCGACGAAGAGAAGGAGGACATTCGTGTCCCTTCAGAATGAAGCCCTCGCGACGGCCGATTCCGCGGCCCTCGCGAACGGCTCCGCACGACGCACCTCGGTGAGGTGGAGGCTCTTCCTCATCCTCCTGCTGCTCGTCAGCGTCAACTACATCGACCGCGGCTCGATCTCCGTCGCCCTGCCCATCATCCAGAAGGACTTCCACCTCTCGCCCGAGCTCGTCGGCCTGCTGCTGTCGGCCTTCTTCTGGACGTATGCGCTCATGCAGATCCCGGTCGGATACCTCATCGACCGCTTCGGACCGCGCAAGATCATTACCGCCTCCTGCGTCGGCTGGGGCGCGGCGACGGCGGCCTCGGGCCTCGCCGGCGGCTTCCTCAGCATGTTCATCGCACGCACGGCCATCGGCGTCACCGAGTCAGGCGTCATGCCGTCCGGCGGCAAGCTCAACGCCCTCTGGATGCACTCCAAGGAGCGCGGACGCGGCGCGACGATCCTGGACGCCGGGGCACCCCTCGGCGCCGGCGTCGGCGGCATCCTCATCACGTGGCTGATCGCGATCTCGGGATCGTGGCGCCTGGCGTTCATCCTCGCGGGTGCCGCCACCGTCGTGCTGGGGCTCCTGATCTGGTGGTACGTGCGTGACCACCCCCGCAAGCACCCCGGCGTCAACGAGGCCGAGGCCGAGTACATCGAGGCGTCGCACCGTGCCGAGCAGGCCGCGTCGAACACCGGTAGGATCGGCCGTCAGGGCCTGCGCCCGTACCTCAAGTACCGCTCGTTCTGGGCGATGTGCCTCGGCTGGCTCGGGTTCAACGGCGTCTTCTACGGCCTGCTGACGTGGGGCCCGCTGTACCTGTCCGAAGCCAAGGGCTTCGACCTCAAGTCCATCGGCTGGTCCACCTTCATGATCTTCGGCGCCGGCTTCGTCGGCGAGATCCTGGGCGGCGTGGTCGCCGACAAGCTGCGCGCCCGCGGCCACGGGGTCAACCTCGTGATGCGCTCGATGCTCGGCATCTCGGCACTCATCGTCACCCTCGGCCTCGTGGGCGTGACGATCGTGCCCGATCCGATCACCGCGGTCGTCCTGCTGTCGGTCGTGCTGTTCTTCCTGCGCTGGGTCGGCCTCTTCTGGGCGGTGCCCGCCACCCTCGGCGGCACGTCGGATGCCGGCGTTCTGGGCGGCGCGATGAACCTCAGCGGCAACATCGCCGGTCTCGTCACCCCGATCGCCGTCGGCTTCATCGTCGGCGCCACCGGCGGATTCACCGGCGCCCTGCTGTACTTCGTGGGCGCAGCCGTCATCATGGGCATCGCCGTCCTGGTGCTCGACTACAGCAAGCGACTGGCGGCATGAGCCTCGCCGTCCGCGGACCCGCGGGCTCGCGGACGGCAGGCCTTCCGGCCCCGCTGTCGCCTAGGCTGGGATCCCACAGGGTCCGATCCAGGGGGGAAGCACATGGCTGCCACGACCGAGGAGACACAGCGCAACGCCCCGCTGCGCGACGTGATCCGCGACACCCTGCGCACCAGGATCTTCGAGGGCCGCTACGCCCCGGGAACCCGGATGGTGGAGCGGGACCTGGCCGCGGAGTTCAGCGTCTCGCGTCTGCCGGTGCGGGAAGCCCTGCGGATGCTGCAGCAGGAGGGTCTCATCACGGAGCGGGCGACGCGCGGCTCCGTGGTGACCGGGCTCGACGAGAAGGATGTCGACGACCTCTTCCAGGTGCGGATCGCCCTCGAGGTGCTGGCCTGCCGGCTGGCGGCGGAGCGGGCCACCCCGCAGGACCTCGACCGGCTGCGGGCCCTGCTGGACGGAGCCGCGGAGGCCCTGGCGCGGGGCAACCTCACGGATGCGCATCGCCTGAACAGCGAGTTCCACGACGAGCTCACGAGGATCGCCGACAACATGTTCCTCAAGACGGCGCTGGAGCCGCTGCAGGGCCGCATGCACTGGCTGTTCCGGCACGTCCGGTCACTGCCCGAGCTGCTCGAGGAGCACCGCGATCTGCTGACCGCGATCGCCAGCGGCGATCCGGACCGGGCGGCCGAGCAGTCCGCCCACCACATCGAGAAATACCGCGAACAGTACCCCGACACCGTGTGAGCCGCCGTCGGCAGCCGGTGTCAGCCGACGGAAGACCGACATGAGACTCTTGGTGATCAACCCCAACATCAGCGGGGACGTCACGGCCCTCATCCGCGCCGAAGCGGAGCGCTCGGCCGGCCCGGGCACCGAGCTCGTGGTGGAGACCGCCGCCTCCGGTGTCGAGTACATCGAGACCCGGCTGGAGTCGCTCATCGCGGCGGGCGCCGTCGCCGAGGTCATCGCCGCGCACGCCGGCGACGTGGACGGCGTCGTGGTGGCCGCGTTCGGCGACCCGGGGATGCCGGCGCTCAAGGAGCTCGTCGACGTGCCGGTCATCGGCATCACGGAGGCGGCCCTGTGCGCGGCCGCCCTGCAGGGACACCGCTTCTCGATCATCGCGATCTCGGACCGCATCACCGCGTGGTATCGCGAATGCGTGGAGGGCTTCGGCCTGGGCGGACGCCTCGCGTCCATCCGGTCGATCTCACAGGCCCTCGGCGGGATCGGCGCGGTGCAGCACGACTTCGGTCCGACCCTGGTGGCCCTCGCGAAGCAGGCGGTCGCCGAGGACGGCGCCGACGTCGTGATCCTCGCCGGCGCGCCCCTGGCCGGCCTCGCCCGCGAGGTCGCCGACCAGATCCCCGTGCCGGTCGTGGACGGCATCGGGGCCGGCATCCGGCTCGCCGAGGCCGTCGTCGGACTGGCCTGCGGCACGCATCGTGCGGGCGCGTTCGCCGCGCCGCCTGCGAAGCGCCGCGCGGGCCTGTCGCCCGCGTTGGACCGAGCACTCACCCTGACCCAGACCTCGACTCTCGAAGGAGGCGAATGAGATGACCGATCTCATCATCACCGACGCACGCATCGTCAATGCCGACGGCGTGACCACCGGACACATCGTCGTCGACGACGGACGCGTGCGGGAGATCCTCGATCCCGCAACCCCGCTCCCCGCCGCCGACCGGGTGGTGGACGCGACCGGCCGCATCGTCATCCCCGGCGGCATCGACGGCCACTGCCACATCGCCCAGATCACCGGCCGCTACCGCACGCTCGACGACTACGCGCAGACGTCCGTCGCCGCGCTGTGGGGCGGCACCACGACGATCATGGACTTCGGCATCCCGCGCGACGGCTCGGAGACGCCGCTCGAGGCGGCGCGCAACAAGCGCGAGCTCGCCCGCGATGCGCGGTGCGCGGTGGCGCTGCACGGCGCGGTCGTGACCTGGGACGAGACCGTGCCGGCCCAGCTCGACGCGCTCGCCGAGATGGGCATCCGGTCCGTGAAGATGTACATGACCAACCGCGGCACCACCATGAGCGACGACGACACCGTGCTCAAGGTGCTCAAGGAGATGAAGCGGCTCGACGGCCTCACCTACATCCACGCCGAGCACGACGCGATGATCGTGGACTGCACGCAGGAGCACGCCGATGCCGGCGAGATCGGCATCGAGCACCTGCACCGCACCCGCCCGGAGCTGGCCGAAGAGGCCTCCGTGCGCGAGGTGCTCGCGATGGCCGAGTACGTCGGAACGCCCGTCTACCTCGTCCACCAGTCCACGCCGGGCGCCGTGGACCTCGTGGCCGAGGCGCGGGCCCGCGGAGTCGAGGCGTACTCGGAGACCTGCCCGCACTACCTGCTGCTCGACGACGAGGTGTACGCGTCGCGCGTGCCCGAGTGGTTCGCCTGCTGCCCGCCGATGCGGTCGGCAGAGACCGTCGCCGCGCTCCGGCAGCGCTTCGCCGACGGCGCCGTGCACACCGTCGCCAGCGACCACTCCTGCTACGACCTCACCCAGAAGCGCGAGCGCAGGGACGACGTCCGGCAGATGCCGCACGGTCTGCCCGGCGTCGAGACCCGGATGCCGGCGGCGTTCACCGCGCTGGCCGACGCGGCCGGAACGGTCGACGACGCCCTGCTGCAGCGGTTCGTCGAGCTGTTCTCGGCGGCCCCGGCGCGCGTGAACGCGCTGCCCGGCAAGGGCGCGATCGCGGCGGGGTTCGACGCAGACCTCGTGATCTTCGACCCCGCGGAGGAGCGTTTCGTCGACGGCGGGCTCCTGCACATGGGCACCGACTTCTCACCCTTCGACGGCCTCGCCCTGCGCGGGTGGCCGCAGGTCGTCGTGTCGGCCGGCCGCGTCGTGCTGGATGCCGACGGCTTCCACGACCCCGGCGCCGTGGGCGCCTTCGTCGAGTGCGCAGGTCACGGCGCGTCCGGCGAGCTGACCGCGCGGCCCGAAAGCGCCCTGACGGAAGCGGCGGCCTGACATGGGCACGGACTCGGTCACGACCTCGGAGCGGCCGGTGCGCATCGGGATGATCGTCCCGTCGTCGAACACGTGCCTCGAGCCGATGAGCTCTCGCCTGCTCGCCGGCCGCGACGACGTCACGATCCACTCCGCGCGCATCCCGGTCACCCGCATCGCCCTCGACGGCGGCTCGGACCGGCAGTTCGACGCGGCCGGCATGCGTGCCGCCGCGCAGCTGCTCGCCACCGCCGACGTGGACGTCATCGCCTGGAACGGGACCTCCGGCTCGTGGCTGGGCATCGACCACGACCGGATGCTCGTCGACGAGATCACGACGGTCACCGGCATCCCGGCGACCACTTCGACGCTCGCGTATTTCGACGCGTTCGCGCAGTTCGGGCTGCACCGCATCGGCCTCGTCACCCCGTACACCGCCGATGTCAACGAGCAGATCGCCGCGCGCTACGCGCAGCAGGGCATCACGGTGAGCGGCCACCGCGCGCTGGGGCTGAGCGACAACGAGTCGTTCGCCCGGGTGCGCCCGGAGAGCCTCGTCGCCCCGTCCGAAGCGGTCGCGGCGGACGCCGACGCCCTGATCTACCTGTGCACCAACCTGTACGGTGCGCCGGTCGTCGAGGAGGTCGAGCACCGCACCGGTGTGCCGGTGCTCGACTCCGTCGCGGTCACGCTCTGGCGCTGCCTGGAGCTCGCCGGCGCACCGCTGCTCGAATCCCGCTGGGGACGCCTGCTGGCCTGAGGCGGGACCGCCCCCGCGCCGCCGTCGGCCGCTCAGCCCGAGGTCGCCACGGCCCCGACGACGTCGGTGCAGGGCAGCCACGGATGCTCCGCACGGGCGGACGCCGGATCGAACGTGAGATCGGCGGTGTCCATCGCCAGCGATTGCCGCATGAGCCGCGCGATCGCCGGCCGGATCGGCGTGGCGACCGCGGCGCCGATCCGCAGCATCCCGCGTGGGATGTGGCGCGGGCGCGTCGATCCGGTGGCCCACGTCGCCAGCTCGTCCAGGGTGACGTTGCGCGGCCCGCCCACCTCGATGACCCGGCCGCGCAGTGCGGGATCGAGGGCCGCGCGGGCGACCGCGGCGGCGACGTCCGCGACGGAGACGACGTTCATCGGGTTGCGGCCGCGCCCGAACACCGTCGGCCTGCCCGACCGCGCCGCGGTCTGCCGGAGCAGGTCGCGCCACAGCTCGGCGAACAGGGATGCCCGGACGATGGTCCACTCGAGCCCCGCGGTGTCACGGACCGTCTGCTCGGCGGCCGCCTTCATCCGGGTGATCTCGACGGGATGGTCCGCACGCGCGCCGATGATCGACATCAGCACGAGACGGGCCCCCGCGTCGCGGGTCGCCGCGATCAGGTGCCGGTTCCCGTCGCGGTCGACCTGTGCGGGGGACTGGCCGGCCGCCGGGTCGAGCCCGTTGACCGCCGACACGACGACCTCCGAGCCGGCGACCGCCGCCGGCAGCGCCGACGCGTCGCGCACGTCCGCCGCGACGAAATCCACGCCCGCCGGCACCTCCTGTTCGTGCCTCGCCACCACGCGCACCGGGGTGCCCGCGGCGACGAGCTCGTCGACCACCAGCCGTCCGAGGCGGCCCGTGCCGCCGACCACGGTGATCATGATCCGGCGCCGACGCGGCGGCGGATGTCGTCGTCGACGCTCCCGCTCCCGTCCTCGACCTGCTCGAGGTAGAACCGGCACGACCGCGCGCGCTCGCGGTCCGCGGCCCGGTCGACCTCGAAGATGGCGACGCCGCGCATGTCGTGCGCGGCGCCGTCTCGCCGAGTGCCCCACATCCGCCACTCGGTCCACCGGTGCGGACCGTCGGTCGCACGCGCGACGACCTCCGCGCGGATGTCGGGCACGCCGGCGAAGATCTGCGCCCAGTTGGTGCGCACCTGCGCGCTGCCGCGGAAATCGCGACCGGGATGCACGGGCATCTCGAGGCGGTAGTCGTCGGCGAAGCATCCCACGAGCGCATCCAGGTCGTGCGCGTTCGTCGCCGCGCAGATCCGGTCGATCACATCGTCCATCACGGACCTCCATATTCGATACAGTGTCGTGTATCTGATTAAATGGTGCGCGTGGCCGAGCATGAAGTCAAGAGGCGGTACGACGCCAGCGGCCGGCGCGCCGCGGCCGCCGAGCGTCGCGGGCGCATCGTGGCGGCCGCGAGGCGGCGATTCCTCGCCGAGGGCTATCACGCGACCACGATCGCGGAGATCGCCGCCGACGCCGGCGTGTCGACCGAGACCATCTACAAGGCGTTCGGCAGCCGCGCCGGTCTCGTCGAGGCGATCTGGAATACGGCCCTCGCGGGCGAGGGCCGCCGCCACGCCGAGTCCCGCTCCGACGAGGGCGCGCAGCAGGCCACCGGCCCGCAGCAGATCCTGCGCCACTGGAGTCGCATGGCGATCGAGGTCGCCCCGCTCGCCGGGCCGGTGTACGAACTGGTGCGCACCGCTGCGGTGACCGACAAGGATGCCGCCCGGCTGCGGGAGCGGATCGACGCGGCACGAGCGGAGCGGATGACCCACAACGCCGCCTACCTCGTCGACGGCGGCCACCTGCGTCCCGGACTGACCGCGGACCACGCCCGCGACATCCTCCTGGTCGCCACGGCCGACCTCTACCCCGCCTTCGTCGGCCGGGCCGGCTGGGAGCCCGAGGAGTACGCGGAGCTCCTCTACCGCTTCCTCAGTGCGGCGCTGCTGCCCTGAGCACCCGCGAACGGGTCATGCGCGCGCGAGGGCGTCTTCGAGCGCGACCCACGCGAGCATCGCGCACTTCACCCGGGCGGTGAACTTCGACACCCCGGAAAGTGCCGAGGCGTCGCCGAAGGTGTCCTCGTCGAGCAGGATCGTGCCGCGCGAGCGCAGCGCCTCGCGGAACCGCCCGATGAGCGCGTTCGCGGCCTCGCGGGTCATCCCGCCCTCGTCGGCGGCGTCCTCGACGAGGGTCGTGAGCATCGACGCGGAGGCCTGCGAGATGGAGCATCCGGCCCCCTCCCACGAGACGTCGCGGATCAGGTCGCCGTCGACGCGCACCCGCAGTGTGATCTCGTCGCCGCAGATCGGGTTGCGCTGGTGAGAGGTCGCGTTGGCGCCCTCCTCGTCGGCGAGGCCGAAGCCCTCGCGTCCGCGCGAGTGGTCGAGGATCAGCTCCTGGTAGAGCCCCTCCAGCCCGCTCACGCACCCACCCCGAAGAATCGGCGCACGCCCGAGACGGCGTCCAGGAACACGTCGATGTCGTTCTCGGTGGTGAATACGGACGCGGATGCGCGCACGGAGGCGGTGATGCCGAACCGGCGGTGCAGCGGCTGGGCGCAGTGGTGCCCCACGCGCACGGCGACGCCGCGGGCGTCCAGGAACTGGCCGACGTCGTGCGCGTGCACGCCGTCGACGTCGAACGCCGCCAGCGCGACCCGCTCGACCCCTCCGGTCCCTGAGCCTGTCGGACCCCCTCCGGTCCCTGAGCCTGTCGAAGGGTCGCCGAGCAAGCGGATGCCGGGGATGCCGCGCAGTCCGTCCCGCATGCGCCTCTCGAGCAGCCGTTCGCGGGCGTGCACCTCGGACATGCCGAGCCCGTCCAGGTACCGCACCGCGGCCGCCAGGCCCACCGCCTGCGACACCGGCTGCGTTCCCGCCTCGAACTTGTGCGGCGCCGGCAGGAAGTCGGCCTTCTCCAGCGTCACGGTCGTCACCATCGACCCGCCCGTGAGGAACGGCGGCAGAGCATCCAGCAGCTCCGCGCGGCCGTAGAGACCGCCGACGCCGTACGGGCCGAGCATCTTGTGACCGGAGAACGCGGCGAAGTCCACGCCGAGCGCGGGCAGATCGAGGGGGAGGTGCGGCGCCGACTGGCACGCGTCCAGCACTGCGAGGGCGCCGGCGCCGTGCGCCAGGGCCACCAGCTCCGCGACCGGGTTGACGATCCCGAGCACGTTCGACACGTGCGGGAACGCCACGATCCGGGTGCGCTCGCCGATGATCGCCGCGGCCGCTTCGAGGTCGAGTGTGCCGTCGTCGTGCACCGGGATCGCGCGGGTCACCGCGCCCGTGCGCGCCGCGAGCTCCTGCCACGGGATGAGGTTCGCGTGGTGGTCGGACTCGGTGAAGACGATCTCGTCACCGGGCTGCAGGGCGAATCGGGATGCCGCCTGTCCGCCCCGGCCGGCCGTCGCGTTGCCGATCGCATACGCGACGAGGTTCAGCGCCGCGGTCGCCCCGGCAGTCCACACCAGCGTCTGCTCGTCGGCTCCCACGAACCCGGCCACGGCGGCGCGGGCATCCTCGAACAGCTCGGTCGCCTCCGCGGCGAGCGTGTGGGCGCCGCGATGCACGGCGGAGTTCGCGGTCTCCAGGAAGCTCCGCTCCGCCTCGAGCACGACGCGCGGCTTCTGGCTGGTCGCGCCCGAGTCGAGGTACACGAGCGGCGCATCGCCGATGCGCGTCTCGAGGATCGGGAAGTCGGCGCGCACAGCGCTCACGTCGAACGTGCGCACGTCGACAGATGCGGCTTCGGAAGTCATCCTCCAAGGCTACGCGGGGATTCCGATGCCCCGGGTCGTCGTGACGCACCGTGGCATCCGGGGGCTACGCGTCCGTGGACCTCTCGTTGACGAAGCGCTCGGTCACCCTGTCCTGCGTGGGCGAGTACGGGCGGCCGGCGCGCTCCTGGCCGGGCAGCGGCCGCGAGCGGCGCCCGTAGACGAGCTCGGACGAGTCCAGCAGCCAGGGCACGAGGGTGATCGAGACGCCGTGCACCATCATCAGCTGCTGCGCGATGCGCCGCGAGCGCCGGTTGTGCAGGATCGACTCCCACCAGTGGCCCACGATGTACTGCGGCAGGTAGACGGTGACCACCGACGGCCCGTGCTTCTCGCGGTAGTGCTCGATGAACTTGACCACCGGGGCGGCATAGCTGCGAAACGGCGACGCGATCGTCACGAGCTGCACCGGGATGTCGTGCTCGTCCCATTCCTGCTCGATCTTCTCGGCATCCTCCGGGGACACGGCGACGTGGATCGCGAAGGTCTCGTGATGCTGAGCGGCCAAGGCGTAGTCGATCGCCTTGACGACGGGCTTCTGCAGCTTGTTGACGAGCACGATGGCGATGTCGCCCGACGAGCCGAAGTGGATGGTGTCGTCCATCCGGATCTCGTGCTCGACATCGCGGTAGTAGCGGTACACGCCCATCATCAGGAACGACAGCAGCGGGATCATGAGGAACACCAGCCACGCGCCGTGCGTGAACTTGGTGATCGTCACGATGATGAGCACGATGACCGTCATCGTGGCGCCGATGCTGTTGATCACGAGGCCCTTGCGGTTGCCGAACGCGAGGGCGCGGCTCTCCTTGGTGCGCCGCTCGTCCGCAGGCAGCGCCTTCAGCTCACGCAGCCCGCGGATCCAGTGCCGGATCATGCCGCACTGGCCGAGCGTGAACGAGACGAAGACGCCGATGATGTACAGCTGGATGAGGTTGGTGAGGTTGGCCTGGTAGATCACCAGCACGGCGATCGCGACGATGCCGAGGATGATCATGCCGTTCGAGTACACGAGGCGGTCGCCGCGGGTGTTCAGCGACTTCGGCGCGTAGCCGTCGCGGGCCAGCACCGAGCCGAGCAGCGGGAACCCGTTGAACGCGGTGTTGGCGGCAAGCAGCAGGACGACGGCGGTCGCCGCCTGGATGATGAAGAACGGGATGCTGTTCATGCCGAACGTCGCCGCGGCGACCTGGGCCATCAGACTCGGCTGCGGGTTGCTGCAGTTGAATCCCTGCAGCTCGGTGCACGGGTTCTCCGCATAGTGCACGCCCGAGACCAGCGCGATCGTGGTGAGGCCGGCGAACAGCACGATGGCGATCCCGCCCATCATCGCGAGCGTCGTCTGGGCGTTGCGGATCTTCGGCCTGCGGAACGCCTGCACGCCGTTGGAGACCGCCTCGATGCCGGTCAGTGCCGAACATCCGCTCGAGAACGCGCGCAGGATCAGCAGCAGCACGGCCGCCTGCGTGATGCCCTGCGTATGCAGCACGTACTGCGCGCTCGACGCGACCGGCGCATGCCCCAGCGCGATGCGGACGAGACCCGTGACGATCATCACCCCGACCGAGCCGATGAACACGTACGTGGGGATCGCGAACGCCCGGGAGGCCTCGCGCACGCCGCGCAGGTTCACCACGATGATCAGCACGACGAAGGCGACCGCGAGCTCCACGCGCACGTGGTTGAGGATCGGCAGCGCGGAGATGAGGTTGTCGACGCCGGATGCCACCGACACCGACACGGTCAGCACGTAGTCGACGAGCAGTGCGGCCGCCACGACGACCCCGGGGATCTCGCCGAGGTTCTTGCGCGCGACCTCGTAGTCGCCGCCGCCGGAGGGATAGGCCTTGATGAGCTGCCGGTACGACAGCACGATGACGAACAGCAGCAGCACGACGGCGGCGGCGATCCACGGGCTGAATGCGAGGAACGCCAGCCCGCCGGTGAGCAGGATCATCATCATCTCCTGCGGGCCGTACGCCACCGACGACAGCGCGTCGGACGCGAAGATCGGCAGTGCCATGCGCTTGGGCAGGAGGTGCTCGTCGGCGTTGGTGGTGGCAAGCGGATCGCCCAGCAGGATGCGCTTGGCGATCGGCGTCTCGGGCTCCGCCTCGGCTGCCGCCTCGGATGCCGCTGCGGCATCGCTGTCGTTCATCACGCCGCGCGACATTACGCGTTTTGGGGGCCTATTGCAACGTGACCGTCACTCCAGCCATTCCCGTGCCGCAACGACCAGTGCGTCGATGCCTCGCTCGATGGTCGGATGCAGCACCGGGGCGAACATCGCGGAGTGGTTCGTGGGGATGTCGCTGTCCAGGGTCCCGGCCCCTTTCGCGACCGCGTAGGCGTGCTGGTCGGTGCCGCCCCAGAACCAGTAGACGAGGGGGACATCGGCGTCACGGGCGAACCACGAGACGTCTTCGGAGCCGGTGAACATGCCCGGATCCACCACCTGGTCGTCGCCGAACGCACGCTGGAAGGCCGCCACCGTGCGGGCCGTGGCATCCGCGTCGTTGATCGTCGCGGGGAGCGTGTGGAGGGTCGCGATGGTGGGCGGCTCGGTCGCTCCGGATGCCAGCGCCTCGGCGTTGACGACGCGCGTCACGGCGTCGAGCACGTGCTCGCGCAGTTCGTCGGTGGGGTAGCGCAGGCTCAGCTCGAGGGTGGCCTCGGCCGGGATGATGTTGTTCTTCAGCCCGGCGTGGATCGCCCCGACGGTGACCACGGCGACGTCGCGCGGATCCACTTCGCGGGACACGACCGTCTGCAGGCGCATGACGGTCGCGGCGGCCATGACGATCGGGTCGATCGTGGAGTGCGGGCGGGACCCGTGGCCGCCGCGCCCGTACATCGTGACCGTGATGCCGTCGGATGCGGCCATCTGCGTGCCCGCACGCACGCCGACGATGCCGGCGGGCAGCGGGGTGAGGTGCTGGCCGAGCACGACGTCGGGGCGCGGGAATCGCTCCAGCATCCCGTCGTCGAGCATCGCGCGGGCGCCGGAGCCGAACTCCTCGGCGGGCTGGAACAGCGCCACCACGGTGCCCGACCAGTCGTCCCGTGCGGCGACGAGCTTCTCGAGCGCGCCGAGCAGGCAGGTGACGTGCATGTCGTGTCCGCACGCGTGCATGACCGGCACGTCCACCCCGTTCGGGTCGATGCCGCGCGCCACGCTCGCGTAGTCGAGCCCGGTCTGCTCGAGCACCGGCAGCCCGTCCATGTCGGCGCGCAGGTACACGACGGGTCCGTCGGCTGCGCCCGGCACGACCGCCACGACGCCCGTGCCTCCGACGCCGACCGTGTGCTCGATGCCGAGTTCCGTGAGCGTGGCGGCGACGATCCCCGCTGTGCGGTGCTCCTGGAACGACAGTTCCGGGTTGCGGTGCAGGTCGATGTACAGGGCGTCGAGGTCAAGGCTCATGGGGGCGAGCCTATTCCTCCCGCGGGCCTCGACCCCGGCTCGACGCCGGTGGTCAGCGCGGCGGAGCGGCCGTCGACCTGCGCCGCACCAGCTCGAACGGCAGCGCGCCCGGCGCGGGCGGCACGGCCGCATCCTCGTCCAAAGCCCGCAGTATCGCGTCCGCGGCGGCCCGGCCCTGCGCGACGGGGAACTGGTCGATGGTCGTGAGGTCGAAGAACGCGGCCAGCTCGTGTCCGTCGACCCCGATGATCGATACGTCGTCCGGCACCGCGCGTCCGGCCTCGCGGCACGCCTGCAGCGCCCCGATCGCCATCTCGTCCGAGGCCGCGAAGATCGCCGTCACGGGCGCCGCGGAGAGCAGGCGGACGGCGGCGCGGTAACCGCCGGCGACGGTGAAGTCCCCGTGCGCGATGCGTTCCGGCGGCAGCGGGATGCCGGCATCCTGCAGCGCGCTCTCGAACCCGGCGTGACGGCGCGCCGCCACACGGAAGTCGACGTCGACTGCGGCGTCGACGCCGATGTGGGCGATGTCGCGATGCCCGAGGCCGATGAGATGCGCCGCCGCGAGCCGGGCGACCGCGTCCTCGTCAACCGCGAGCGACGGCAGCGCCTGCGGTCCGCCGATCGCGACCGCCGGGATGCCGAGCCCCTGCACGGCCTCGACCTCGTCGGGCCGGAGGGCGAGCGAGATCGCCAGCACGGCGTCGACCCGCTGCCGGCGCAGGAACGTCTGGAACAGCGCACGGCGGGTGGCCGCATCCCGCGTCACCGCGTAGAGCGTCACGTCGTAGCCGTGCCGGGCGAGTGTCTCGGTGACTCCTGCGAGCACCGCGCCGAAGAACCAGCCGTCGACGAACGGCACGAGCACGCCCACGTTGCGCGTGCGGCCGGACGCCAGGCCCGACGCCGACGCGGACGCCACGTAGCCGAGGGCGGATGCCGCCTCGCGCACGCGCTCTCGGGCGTCGGCGGACACCTTTCCGCGGCCGTTCAGCGCCCGCGACACCGTCGCCGTCGACACGCCCGCGAGGCGCGCGACGTCGTCGATCGAGGTCACGTCAGGCGGTTTCGATCCACACGGCGGCATCCGTCGGCAGGGTCTGTTCGACGGGGATGCTGCTGATCACGATGCGCCCCTCCGGCAGGGTCACCGGCTCGGCGCCGAGGTTCGCGATCACCGTGAGACCGCCGGCCGCCGTCGTGCGGCGCAGAGCCACGACGCCGTCGCCGTAGCCGTCGAGCCACGCCAGGGTCCCGGTGCCGAGGGTGCGGGCGCGGCGCTCGGCGAGCAGCGCACGGTACAGGTCGAGGGTCGAACCGGGGTCCGCCGCCTCGGTCGCGCGCGCGAAGGCGCCCCAGCCC
>DATMTQ010000242.1:0-2342 GCA_035564095.1 Microbacterium sp.
CGCGCTGCGCCCGCCGCTCGCGCTGCAGCACCGGGTCGGGCAGCGGCACCGCGGCGATGAGCCGCTGCGTGTACGGGTCCTGCGGATTGCGCAGCACCTGGTCCTTCGTCCCCTGCTCCACGAGCTTGCCGTGGTTCATCACGACGATCCGGTGAGCCAGCACGTCGATCACCGCGAGGTCGTGGGTGATGAACAGGCACGCGAAATGCATCTCCTGCTGCAGGTTCTGCAGCAGCGTCAGGAAGCGCGCCTGCACTGACACGTCCAGCGCGGACGTCGGCTCGTCGGCGATGAGCAGCGGCGGTCGCAGCGCGATGGCGCGTGCGATGCCGACGCGCTGCCGCTGGCCGCCGGACAGCTCGTGCGGGTAGCGGTTGCGGAACGAGCGCGGCAGCTCGACGTCGTCGAGCAGCTTCTCGACCCGCCTGTCCAGCGCGTGCCCGCGGGCGTCGCCGGCGAGCAGGATGGGCTCGCCGATGCTCTCGCCGATGGGGATGCGGGGGTTCAGCGAAGAGCCCGGGTCCTGGAAGACGATGCCGATGTGCCGTCGGGCGGTGCGCAACTCGCGCGAGGTCATCGTCGCGATGTCGTGGCCGTTCACCGCGAGCACCCCGGAGTGGACCGGCAGCAGGCCGACCGCGGCGCGGCCGATCGTGCTCTTGCCCGACCCGGACTCGCCCACGAGGCCGACGACCTCGCCGGGGTAGATCTCGAAGCTCGCGTCCTCGACGGCACGGAACGCGGGGATCCGGCCGCGTTTCGGATACTCGATCGTCACCTCCTCGAACCGCAGCACCGGCTGGTCGGTGCGCTCTTCGGGGGTCGGGACGTCTTCGGACGCGGGATCGAGGCTCAGCTTGGGCACTGCGGCGAGGAGCTGCCGCGTGTACGGGTGCTGCGGGTTCTGGAACACCGAGACGATCTCGCCCGCCTCGACGATGCGCCCGTCCTTCATCACGATGATCTTGTCCGCGATGTCCGCGACCACGCCCATGTCGTGCGTGATCAGCACGATGGCGGCATCCACCTTCTCGCGGAGCACCCGCATCAGGTCGAGGATCTCGGCCTGCACGGTCACGTCGAGCGCCGTGGTGGGCTCGTCGGCGATCAGCAGCTTCGGATCGCACGCCAGCGCCATCGCGATCATCGCGCGCTGGCGCTGACCGCCGGAGAGCTGGTGCGGGTACTTGTCGACGGAGGTCTCCGGAGCCGGCATCTCGACGAGTTCGAGCAGTTCGATCGCCCGCACGCGTGCGGATGCGGGCGTCATCGATTTGTGCACGCGCAGCATCTCGATGATCTGGAACCCGATCGTGTACACCGGGTTCAGCGCCGTCATGGGCTCCTGGAAGATGACCGCCATCTCCTCGCCGCGCATGCGCCGGAGCTGGTGGGCGGTCGCCCGGCTGATGTCCTTGCCCGCGAACTCGATGTGTCCGTGCATGCGGCCGTTGGGCGGCATCAGCCCGAGCAGCGCCATCGAGCTCGAGCTCTTGCCGGACCCCGACTCGCCCACGATGGCGAGCACCTCTCCGGGCATCACCTCGTAGGCCATGTCGATGGCGGCCGGATACCAGGTGCCGTCCACCCAGAAGTCGACACCGAAATCCTTGATCTTCAGAACGGGCTTCACGCCCGCGTCAATCGTTGCGCTCACGACGCTCAAATTCCTTTCGCCGGGCCCTGTGCCACCATGAACTGGTGACTCAACCCGTCGTCCTGCGGCCGAGATTCGGCCTGGTCCTGTGCATTCTCGTCTGGGCGATCGTCGCGGTCTGCATCGTCTCGCTGATCACCCTCGGCGACGCCGGAACGGCGTTGCGCTACACGCCCGCGTTCCTGCTCGCCGGATTCGGCTGCTGGCTGCTGTTCTGGATGCCGGCCGTCGGCGTGGACGCCGCCGGGGTGACGCTCGTCAACCTCGCCCGCACCGTGCGCATCACGTGGCCCGCGATCGTGGATGTCGACACCAAGTACTCGCTCACGATCCGCACCCGCGACGCGAAGTTCACGGCATGGGCCGCTCCCGGCCCGAGCCGCGTGACCACGTACCGCGCTGCGAAGTCGGACGTCGCGCATCTGCCGGACTCGACGTACGGCGCCGGCGGCACCGTGCGCATCGGCGACATCCCGAGCTCCGACTCCGGACTCGCCGCCCTGAACATCCGCCGCTACTGGGACGAACTGCGTCGCGCGGGGCGCCTCGACGAGGCCACCGTGGAAGGCACCGGCGCGGTGACCACGTGGCACACCTGGCAGCTGGCGGTGCTCGGCGCCCTCGTGGCCGCGACGGTGGTCGGCGTCCTGGTCTGAGCCTCGCCCGGGTCGCCGGGGCGCGCTCG
>DATMTQ010000243.1:0-2302 GCA_035564095.1 Microbacterium sp.
GCGGCGCGCTCCGCCTCGCCGGGGTAGACGGCGGCGACCACCGCCGCGCGGTCGGCAGATCGGCCGAGGAACGCGAGCTCGGGCTCGGATCCGGCGTCGGGCAGCTCCGCCGCGCCGTGCAGGTGCAGGCGTTCGCCGGCCAGGGGCGCGCCGTCACGATGGATCACGAGTATCCGGGTCGAGGAATCCGCCATCAGCTCGGCGAGCAGACCCGGTCGCGTGCGCTCCTCGCCGGCCCGGTCGAACCCGTTTGCCGACAGGGCGCGCAGGGCATCCTGTGCCGTCATCGAAACCTCCGTCGCGGGCGTGGCGCCCTCTGGGGCGTTCGCGTCCGACCTACCCTTGGGGCATGGCACGCTCACCCCTCACTCTAGCCGCGTCGGTGACATCGGCCCTTCCCGAGGCCGTGGTCGAGGGAGTCTCCGCGTTGACCGAGGGCACCGGCGGACGATTCGACAGCGCCGTCGTGCAGCTGGACGACGAGCAGCTCGTCGTCGTGCGCGTGCCCAACGACGACACCGCCGAGAAGGAGCTGCGCGCCCAGACCGCGGCCCTGCGCGTGCTCACCCCGGGCGTGCGCGCCCAGCTGCAGCTGCGTGCCCCGCGGACGATCGGCGAGACGGTCGTGGACGGGCGCTACACCGTCGTCACCGACCTCGTCGACGGCTACCGCGTGGACGCCGCCGAGGTGCCCGCCGGACGCGGCGTGGCCACGGCGATCGGCACCGCCCTGGCCGCCGTGCACTCGCTGCCCGCCTCGGTCGTCACCGGCGACGACCTGTCCGTGCAGACGCCCGAGCAGGTGCGCCAGTCCGTCTCCCGCCTGCTCGACCGCGTCGCCGCACTCCACCGCATCCCGGTGTCGCTGCTGTCCCGGTGGAGCCGCGCCGCCGCGGCGGAGCACATCTGGCGCTTCGAGTCGACGGTCGTCCTCGGCGGTTCGTCCTCCGACGCGTTCCTGTTCGAGGACGTCGACGACGAGCCGAGAGTCACCGGCATCCTGGACTGGCACGGGCTCGCCGTCGGCGATCCGGCCGTCGACCTGCAGTGGCTGTCGTCGGCTCCGAAGGCCGCCATGGACGTGTTCGACGCGTACACCGCCGCGAGCGTGCGCGCGCCGGATGCCGGCATCCACAGCCGCGCGCGGCTGTACGCCGAGCTCGAGTTCGCGAAGTGGCTGGTGCACGGCGACGACGTCGGCAGCGAGGAGATCGTCGCGGACGCGGTCAACCTGCTCGTCTCGCTCGCCGACAGCGTGCAGGACGACGACCTCACCCGGATCGAGACCATCGAGCTCGACGACGCCCTCAGCCGCGCGGGTCTGGTGCCCGACCGACGGGTCCCGGTCGACACCTCGATGCAGACCGACGCGTACGATCCCGACGAGCTCGGCGGGTTCGACGAGCCCGATGTGCCGACGCCGGGCCCGCACTCCCCGGACGACGGGTTCGAGGGGACCAGCGCGATGGAGCTCGGCGGCCCGGAGGACGGCGGTGCGACGGTGCCCGTCGACATGGGCGAGTGGATCCGCCAGGACGCACCCGACGGCCCGGACCGCGCCGCCGACCGCCGCTGACGGCTCCGCGCGGTCGGGGAATGATTCGGTCGGGAACGATTCAGTCGCGCACGATGAGGTCATGCGCGACGTAGTACAGGGCGACGTCGATCTGCTCGAGCGGGATGCCGTGCTTCGCGTGGTACGCCTGCCGGTACAGCTGCAGCTGCAGCAGGCGGGCCTCGCGCTCGGGGCCGCTGCGCGGCGGTGCGCCGGTCTTCCAGTCCACGATCTCGATCCGGTCCCCGCGTCGGTAGACGGCATCGAGCTTGCAGATGGCGACGTGCGCGCCGTCGCCGACGCCGTCGAAGCGGAAGTCGATCTCGGTCTCCACTTCCAGGGGCTTCAGCGACGCCCATTCCGACCGCTCGAAGGCGTCCTGCAGCTGCCGCAGGGCGCGCTGCTCCTCCGTCGCGGCGGATCCGGCTGCGTCCGCCGATCCGCCCGCCGGCGCGGGGCCGTCCTCGACGGACAGCAGGTCGTCGTCCTGCTCCCAGAGGGCCTCGTCGAGAGTGGCCGATGAGCCGATCATCCCGGAGCGCTGCTCCACCCAGGCGTGGAACAGCGTCCCCAGGCGCGTCTGCCGGTACGGACGCTCCGGCATCGGCCGGTCGATCGCCGCGACGGTGGCCGCGTAGTCGGTGACGAAGTCCTTGTAGCGGGACGCCGGAATCCGCACCGGGGCCGCGGCCTCCGTTGCGGCGCCGCGCGCGTCGCGCTCGGCGAGGAGGAGTGCCAGGTCGTCGT
>DATMTQ010000244.1:0-11839 GCA_035564095.1 Microbacterium sp.
ATCGCCAGGGCGATGTTCATCGAGCCCAGGTTGCAGCTGATGTCCTTGCCGATGTTGTCGTACGAGAGGTCCTCGTTGTACGTGGTCGGCGTGTTGACCTGGAGGATCTCCGAGCACAGGTTCGACATGTTGATGCGTCCGGCGATGGGGTTCGCCTTGTTCACCGTGTCTTCGAACATGATGTACGGGTAACCCGACTCGAACTGGATCTCGGCGAGGGTCTGGAAGAACTCCCGCGCGTTGATCTTCGTCTTCTTGATGCGCGGGTCGTCGACCATCTCGCGGTACGTCTCGGTGACCGAGATGTCGCCGAACGGCACGCCGTAGACGCGCTCGACGTCATACGGGGAGAACAGGTACATGTCCTCGTTGTTCTTGGCGAGCTCGAACGTGATGTCGGGCACCACGACGCCGAGCGACAGGGTCTTGATACGGATCTTCTCGTCGGCGTTCTCGCGCTTGGTGTCGAGGAACCGCATGATGTCGGGGTGGTGCGCCGACAGGTACACGGCCCCCGCGCCCTGACGGGCACCGAGCTGGTTGGCGTAGCTGAAGCTGTCTTCGAGGAGCTTCATCACGGGGATGATGCCCGAGGACTGGTTCTCGATCTGCTTGATCGGAGCGCCCGCCTCGCGGATGTTCGACAGAAGCAGCGCCACGCCGCCGCCGCGCTTGCTCAGCTGCAGGGCGGAGTTGATGCCGCGGGCGATCGACTCCATGTTGTCCTCGATGCGCAGCAGGAAGCACGAGACGAGCTCACCGCGCTGGGCCTTGCCGGTGTTCAGGAACGTCGGGGTCGCCGGCTGGAAGCGGCCCGCGACGATCTCGTCGACGAGTTCGGTCGCCAGCTTCTGGTCGCCGTCGGCCAGGCCGAGGGCGGTCATCACGACGCGGTCCTCGAAGCGCTCGAGATAGCGCTTGCCGTCGAAGGTCTTCAGCGTGTAGCTCGTGTAGTACTTGAACGCGCCGAGGAACGTGTCGAAGCGGAACTTCTTGGCGTAGGCGCGATCGTTCAGCTCCGAGATGAACTCGAACGGGTACTTCTCGATGACCGCAGCCTCGTAGTACTCCTTCTCGACGAGGTAGTCGAGGCGCTCCTTGAGCGAGTGGAAGAACACCGTGTTCTGGTTGACGTGCTGCAGGAAGTACTCCCGTGCGGCGCGCCGATCGGCGTCGAACTGGATCTTGCCGTCCTCGCCGTACAGGTTCAGCATCGCGTTGAGGGCGTGGTAGTCCATGCCCTCGAAGCGCGCATCCGTCTTGAAGCCCGCCTCTGTCAGTGCTGCTTCCACCATCGCTCCAATCCGCTGATGACGCGTTCCACGTCTTCTGGTGTGCCGAAAAGTTCAAGCCGGTACAGGTGCGGCACGTGGCACTTGCGGCTGATGATGTCGCCGGCGAGACCGAAGTGCTCGCCGAAGTTGGTGTTTCCCGTGGAGATGACTCCGCGGATGAGGCTCCGGTTGTGTTCGTCGTTGAGGAACCGGATCACCTGCTTGGGGACCGCCCCGCGCTCCTCACCGCGCCCCTGCCCGCCACCGTAGGTGGGGGTGATGAGCACGAACGGCTCGTCGACCACGAGCGGCTGCTCAGTCGGGTGGAGAGGGATGCGGATCGTCCGCAGCGGATGACCGGCATCCCGCTGCGCCTCGCCGAGCTTGTCGACGAAGCGGGCGGTGTTGCCCGAGACGCTCGAGAAATAGACGAGGAGCGGGACCGGGGCCACGTCCGGACGGACCTCGCGTCGAGTCGTCATGACACCTGCGGTCACAGCCCGCCCCGCTCCCTGAGCTTGTCGAAGGGCTAGGCGAGGCGAGCGGCGAGCTCGTCGATCTTGTCGGGGCGGAAGCCCGACCAGTGGCCTTCGTCGGTGACGACGACGGGCGCCTGCAGGTAGCCGAGAGCCTTGACCTGCTCGAGCGCGTCGGGGTCCAGCGAGAGGTCGTGGACCTCGTATTCGATCCCCTTCGAATCCAGTGCACGGTAGGTCGCATTGCACTGCACGCATGCAGGCTTGGTGTAGACGGTGATCGCCATGTCGACCAGCCTCTCCCCTCTGTTTCAAACGATGTTCCGGCAAGTCCCCCCGCCGGAGCTCCAATACTACATATGGGTACCGGCGGGAGGAAGCACCACTAGGGCTAGTAGTTACAACAGTGTAGTTTTCCACCGCATTCCCCATCTCCCCCACAACTTCTCCACCGTTTCGTCCACAGTCCGCGAAGCGCCGCGACGGGCGGAATCCCGCGGGTCGAGAGGCCCCGGACGGCGTCCCTCCACAATCCGGACGCTACGCGGGGGCTCCGACATCCGATCCGCCTGTGGAGAGTCGCTCCGGCGTGTCGCGACACAGCCCGGCGTGTCGTGCCCGCGTCGTGCGCGCGTCGGACGGGATCGCTAGCGTTGAGGGGTGTCAGGTTCGGGGTATCGGGAGCTCCTGCGCTCCCCCGGTGTGGGTCGCATCATCGCCGCGCAGCTGACCGCCCGGTTCCCGATGGGGATGACGAGCCTCGCCGTGCTGCTGCACGTGCAGCACACCACCGGCTCGTACGGCGAAGCCGGTCTCGTGCTCGCCGCGGCATCCGTCGGCCAGGCCGTCGCGGGACCCGTCACCAGCCGGTGGATGGGCAGCTGGGGCATCCGGCAGGTGCTCGTGCTCACCACCGTCGTGTGCGCGGCCGCCGTCACCGCCCTCGCCGTGCTTCCCCCGCTGCTGCCCCTGTACATGGTGCTCGGCGCCGTCGCCGGCCTGTCCACCCCGCCCGTGCAGTCCGCGGTGCGCACCATCTACCCCAAGCTCGTCAACTCCACCCAGCTCACGCCCCTGTTCTCGCTGGACGCATCGCTGCAGGAGATCATCTGGATCGTCGCGCCGGTGCTCGTGACCTTCGTGTCCACGCAGATCAGCACCGTGGTGGGCCTCGTCCTCATCGTCGTGATCCTGCTCGGCGGCGGCGCCTGGTTCGTCCTGTCGCCGGAAGTGGGCCGAGTGCGCATCCCGCGCAGCAGGCGCGCGTTCGGCCGGGTGCTGCTGCGGCCCGCCGTGCTTCTGGCCACGGTCGTCGGATTCCTCCTGATCGGCGCGTGCGCGTCGGTCGAGGCGGGCGTCGTGGCCACCTTCGGCCACGGCGGGCTCGACGCGGGGCTCGTGCTGGCGGTGTTCTCGCTCGGCAGCCTGGCCGGCGGCCTGCTCTCCGGCAGCATCCCGATCGGCCGATGGGCGATGGCGCGGCGCCTGGCCATCGTGACCGGCGGTCTCGCGCTCACGCTCGTCTCGCTGAACGTCTGGTGGCTCGGCGGCTCGCTCGTGCTCGCGGGCATCGGCATCGCACCGGCCCTCGCGGTGCTGTTCGCGATGACATCCGCGAGCGTGAAGTTCAGCGACACCGCCGAAGCGTTCGGCTGGGTCGGCACCGGTCAGCTCATCGGCGCTGCCGCCGGCTCGGCGATCGCGGGCTTCCTCATCGACGGCGCCGGATCGGTGGGCGCGTTCCTCACCGCGATCGGCTTCGCCGCGGCGGGCCTCGTGGTCGCCGCCGTGTTCGTGCGCGGATTCCCCGACCTGCGGTTCCGCGACGCCAGCCCGATCCCCGACACCGAACCCGTCCACCTGCCGTGACCGCACGGCGGAAGGAGCGACCATGGTCTCCCCCGTGACCCTGCCGCGTCTCAGCTGGGGCGACCCGGCATCCGAACGCCACGCGCTGCTCGTCCACGGCCTCGGCTCGACGGGCGCGCTCATGTGGCGCTTCGGACTCGCCCTCGCGGATGCCGGCTGGTACGCGCAGGCGGTCGACCTGCGCGGCCACGGGGAGGCGCCGCGCGCGCTGGACTACCGCATCGAGGCGTACGCCGTCGATCTCGAGCACACCCACCCGAACCAGGCGGGCGCGTGGGACCTCGTCCTCGGCCATTCCCTCGGCGGCACCGCAGCGACCCTCGCGAGCGCCCGTCATCCGCGCTGGGCGCGGCGGCTGGTGCTCATCGACCCTGCGATCCACCTCGACGACGAGCAGCGCGAGACCGTGAACAGCGGGCAGGCGGCATCCTTCGACGACCCGTCGGCCGATTCGGTGCGCCGCGCGAACCCGCACTGGCACGCGCACGATGTCGAGCTCAAGGTCGACGCGCTGCGCCGCACCAGCCGCTGGGCCGTGGAGCAGACCGGGGTGCAGAACGAGACGTGGGATGTGCGGGATGCCGCCGCGGCGGTCACGGTGCCCGCGCACGTGATCGCCGCCGACCCGGAGGCGAACTCCCTCTTCCACGGCGAGACCGCGCGGCAGGTGCTGGCCAATCCCTGCTTCACCGTGTCGGTGGTCACCGGGGCAGGCCATTCCCCGCACCGCGACGACCCGGAACAGACGATGACCCGGTTGCTGGAGGCGCTGCGATGAGCGATTTCGATCCCACCACCCGGCTGCCGGACGACCTGCTCGTGCGCATCCGCTCCCGCTCCGCGCAGGTCGACCGCGAGAACGTGTTCCCGCAGGACGACCTCGACGAGCTGCGGGAGGCCGGCTACCTCGCCCTGTTCGTGCCCGCCGAGCTCGGCGGCGCGGGCCTGGGGCTCTCCGAGGTCTCGGTGCTGCAGCAGCGGCTGGCGACGGCGTCCCCGGCCACGGCCCTCGCAGTGAACATGCACCTGGTGTGGACGGGTGTCGCGAAGGTGATGGCAGACCGCGGCGTCGACGATCTGCGGTTCGTGCAGGAGGAGGCCGCCGCCGGCGAGGTGTTCGCGTTCGGCATCAGCGAAGCCGGCAACGACCTGGTGCTGTTCGGCAGCGACACGGATGCGGTGCCCCTGCCGGACGGCGGATACGTCTTCACCGGGCGCAAGATCTTCACGTCGCTCGGGCCCGTGTGGACGCGGCTCGGACTGCACGGCCTCGACACGACCTCGCCGGACGGACCCAAGCTCGTCTACGCGTTCGTGCCGCGCGGCGACGCCGTCGTCACGCGGGACGACTGGGACACCATGGGCATGCGCGGCACGCAGAGCCGCACGACCGAGCTGAACGGGGTCGTGGCGCTCCCCGATCGGGTGGTGCGCCGCGTCGACGCCGGCCCGAGCGCCGATCCGATCGTGTTCGCCATCTTCAGCGTGTTCGAGCTGCTGCTCGGCTCCGTCTACACGGGCATCGCGCGCCGGGCCATCGACCTCGCGGTCGAGGCGGCCGTGGCGCGCACGTCGAAGCGCACCGGCCGCCCGCTCAGCGAAGACCCCGACATCCGCCACCGCATCGCCGGCATGGCCCTCGCCTACGACGCGCTGCCACTCCAGCTGACATCGCTGTGCGCCGACGTGGATGCCGGCGTCGACCACGGCCAGCGCTGGTTCACCCTGTTGTCCGGCGTCAAGCACCGTGCGGTGACCATGGCCAAGCACGTCGTCGACGAGGCGATGCTCACCGCCGGCGGCTCGTCCTACTTCACCCGCAACGAGCTCAGCCGCCTCTACCGCGACGTGCTCGCAGGCCTGTTCCACCCGTCCGACCCGGAGTCGGCGCATGCGACCGCCGCGAGCGCGTGGCTGGGGCCGCTGCCGTAGGAGCGGTCAGGCCCCCATGCGCTCGAGCGCGGCGGCGAGCCGGCCGACCGTGCCGTCGACGTCGCCGAGCTTGTCGAGCCCGAACAGCCCCACCCGGAAGCTCGAGAAGGTGTCGGGCTCGCCGCAGTGCAGCGGCACGCCCGCGGCGATCTGCACGCCGTTCGCGGCGAAGCGGGATCCGGTGCGCAGGCCGGGGTCGTCGGCGTGCACGACGACGACGCTGGGCGCCGCGAAGCCGGAGGCCGCCACCGACGGCATCCCGTGGGCCGCGAACAGCTCGCGCACCCGGGCTCCGAGGTCGACCTGGGCGCTGCGGAGTGTCTCGAGGCCGCGACCGGTGGTCGCGATCATCTGGCCCAGGTTGTGCTGGATCGAGTCGGTCGGCATGGTGGCGTGGTAGGCGGCGCGGCCGTCGCGGTACGCGTCGGAGATCTTCAGCCACGTGCCGAGGTCGACGGCGAAGCTCGTCATGGGGCCGGTCTCCACGGCCGTGCGACCCTCGGCGCTCAGCATCACGTAGCCGATTCCCGGGGTTCCGCTCCAGCCCTTCTGCGGGGCGCTCAGCAGCGCATCGACGCCCAGGGCCGCCATGTCGGCCCACATCGCGCCGGACGCGATGCAGTCCAGCACCATGAGGCCGCCGTTCCCGTGGACCGCGTCGGCGAGGGCGCGCACGTAGTCGTCGGGCAGCAGCATCCCGGCGGCGGTCTCGACATGGGGCGCGAAGACGACCTCCGCGCGCTGCGCGCGGATCGCGGCGACCACCTCGTCGATCGGAGCCGGGGCCCACGTGGCCTGGTGCCCGTCGCGCTCCGGACGGGCGGTGAGCACGGTCGTCTCAGAGGCGATCGCGCCGGCGTCGAGGATCTGCGACCACCGGTACGAGAACAGCCCGTTGCGTACGACGAGCGCGCGACGCCCGGTCGCGAACGACCGCGCCACGGCCTCCATCGCGTAGGTGCCTCCGCCGTTGACGAGCGCCGCGCTGTGCGCGTTGTACGTGCTGCGCAGGATCTCCAGGGTCTGCCGGGCCGCACCGATGAAGCGCTGGGACATGTGGTTCAGGGAGCGGTCGGTGAACACGACCGAGTACTCCAGCAGTCCGTCGGGGTCGATGTCGGCGTGGGGAAGACTCATACGCCCAGCATCCCACGCCGCCCCTGCGCGTCAGGAGCGCGAGTCGAAGTCGAAGGCCTTCAGCAGTTCGGCCACGGCCTGGTCGCGCTCGTCGCCGCCGTGCTCGAACATGTGGGTGACGTGGGTGCGCAGGTGGTTCTCGAGCAGCAGCTTGTTGAGCGACTCGAGGGCCTTCTGGATGGCGCGAGACTGACCGATGATGTCCATGCAGTAGTCCTCGTTCTCGATCATCTTCGCGAGCCCGCGCACCTGGCCCTCGATGATGGCCGTGCGATGCTTGGCACGCCTCTTGATGTCGTCGATCACCAGGCCAGGCTACTCGTCGCAGACAGTGGGAGGATGGCCGGATGCCGCGCACTCCGCCCGCTCTGATGAGCCCGGCCGACCGCGCCCGGCTCCGGGGGCTGCGCCGCATGAAGACGGTCGCGCTCGGTGCGCTCGGTGCGCTCGCGGTCGTGTTCGTGGTCGCGTTCGCCTTCGAAGGGCGTGCAGGCTGGCTGCAGTACGTGCGCGCCGCCGCGGAGGGCGGCATGGTCGGCGCCCTCGCGGACTGGTTCGCGGTGACGGCGCTGTTCCGGCGTCCGCTCGGTCTTCCCATTCCGCACACCGCGATCATCCCCTCCCGCAAGGACGAGATCGGCCGGAGCCTCGGTGAGTTCGTCGAGACCAATTTCCTGTCCGCGGACGCCGTGCGCACGAAGCTCGGTGCGACCGCGATGGCCGAGCGCCTGGGCGGCTGGCTGGCCGACGAGGCCCATGCGGCGCGGGTGGTGCAGGAGGCGTCGGGGGTGGCATCCGGCATCCTGCGCGCCCTCAGCGACGACGACGTGCAGGAGGTGCTCGCGGAGCTGGCCCGCGAGCACCTCCTCGAGCCCGAGTGGGGACCCGCCGCCGGCGCGTGGCTGGAGCGCGTCGTCTCCGCGGATGCGCATCACGGCGCCGTCGACCTCGCCGTGGACAGCATCGCCGGGTGGCTGGACGCGAACCGGGCGGCCTTCGACGGCCTGGTCTCGCGGCGGCTGCCCGCGTGGGTGCCGTCGGTGGCGCACCGGTTCGTCGACGAGACCGTGTACCGCGAGGCGGTCGGCTTCGTCCGCGCCGTGCAGGCGGACCCCGGGCATCCGGCGCGGGCGGCGATCGACGGCTACCTGGCGCGTCTCGCCGACGCCTTGCAGAACGACCCGGCCATGATCGCGCGGGTGGAGGGCGCCAAGCACGCCGTGTTCGATTCGCCGCGTGTGCGGGCCCTCGCCGCGCAAGCGTGGGAGGCGGCGAAGACCGGCTTGCTGAAATCCCTCGCCGATCCGCACAGCGCACTGCGGGCGCGGGCGACGAGCGCGGTCGGCGATATCGGGCAGCGGCTCGCGACCGAGCCGGGGCTGCAGCGGCGCGTGGACGGATGGCTGACTGCTGCTGCGGTGACGGCCGTCGACCGGTATCGGCACGACATCGCCTCGATCATCGTGGAGACCGTGGAGCGGTGGGATGCGGCGGAGACCACGGAGAAGATCGAGCTCATGGTGGGCCGCGACCTGCAGTACATCCGGCTGAACGGCACGATCGTCGGTGCGATCGCGGGGGTCGCGATCTTCACCGTCGCGCAGGCACTCATCCCGATCGGCGGCTGAGCGGGTCCGGCCCCCCGGTCCTGCCCGGACGTGCCAGGATGCCAGCATGATCAGCGTTGCCCTCGTGCGCCATGCGAAGTCCGACTGGGGCGACCCGACCCTGCCCGATCACGACCGTCCGCTGAACGCCCGCGGCGAGCGGGATGCCCCGGCGCAGGCGGCCCGCCTCGCCGACTCCGGCTTCCGACCCGACGTCATCCTCTCGTCGACCGCGCTGCGCGCCCGCACGACGGCGCTGGCGTTCGCCGACGAATTCGGCGTCGAACCCGACCTGCAGCAGGAGCTGTACGGGGCATCCGCGCCCGCGCTCCTGCAGGCGATCGAGGCCGCCGGACTCGCCGGCGCCGGCTCGGTGCTGATCGTCGCGCACGACCCCGGCATGACGGACCTGGCGTACGTCCTGTCCGCAGAGCGCATCGACCGCATGCCGACATGTGCCGTCGCCACCTTCTCGTGGGACGACGACGACTGGAACGTCATCGACAGCGTCGAACCGGCGCAGTGGTCCCTGCAGACGCCGTAGCATCCGCCGCTCAGCCCCCTTGGGCCCCGTTGACTTGCCCCGGATGTACACGGCACGCGGCGTGTCGCGTACATCCAGGGCAAGTCAACAAGAGGTGCGGTTCAACAAGGGGGTGCGGTCTCAGGCGACTCGCGCGCCGTCCTTGTAGACGCGCGCGATGAGCGGCACCCCGGGCCGGTAGGCCAGGTGCACGCGCGTGGGCGCATCGAGCATCACGAGGTCGGCCCGCTTGCCCGGAGCGATCACGCCGATGTCGTCGCGGCGGAGCGCCCGGGCACCGCCCGCGGTCGCAGCCCACACGGCCTCGGCCGTCGTCATCCGCATCTCGCGCACCGCGAGCGCGACCATGAGCGGCATCGAGTTCGTGTAGCAGGATCCCGGGTTGCAGTCGCACGCGATCGCCACGGTCACGCCGGCGTCGATCAGCCGGCGCGCATCCGGGTACGGATGCCGCGTCGAGAACTCGACGCCCGGGAGCAGGGTCGCCACGGTCTCGGAGCCCGCCAGGGCGGCGACGTCCTCATCGCTCAGATAGGTGCAGTGGTCCACCGACGCGGCACCCATCTCGACCGCGACCTGCACGCCCTCGCCCGGGCCGAGCTGGTTGCCGTGCATGCGCGGGACGAGACCCGCCGCGATACCGGCGGACAGGATGCGTCGTGCCTCGTCCGCCGTGAACGCTCCGCGCTCGCAGAACACATCGATGTACTTGGCGTACGGAGCGGCGGCCTGCAGCATCGGCCCGGCCACCAGCTCGACGTACGCCTCGCGCGCGTGCGCGTATTCGGCGGGCACGACGTGGGCGCCGAGGAACGTCACCTCCGGGGTGAGCTCCGCGGCGATCCGGGCCCCGCGCTCCTCGTCGTGCACGGTCAGTCCGTAGCCGGTCTTCACCTCGAGCGTCGTCGTGCCCTGACGCGCGGCCTCTGCCACGTGGCTCGCGAGTCGCGCGCGCAGGTCGTCGTCCGAAGCGGCCCGCGTCGCGGTCACGGTGCGACGTATGCCTCCCGCGGCATACGGCACGCCGGTCATGCGGGCCTCGAATTCGTCCGCCCGGTCGCCCGCGAAGATCAGGTGGCTGTGGCTGTCGACGAAGCCCGGGATCACCGCGTGCCCGCCCGCGTCCACCGTCTCGGGATGCTGCGGCGCCTCGGCGGCGGGGCCGACCCAGGCGATCAGGCCGTCCTCGACGAGGATCGCGGCATCCTTCAGCGTTCCGGAGCGATCGTCGCCGGCAGCGACGTTCGTGGTCAGCTCGCCGATGTTCGTGATCAGCATGGACTCACCTTTCCGGGCGGGTGAGGCGTCCCGCCACGATCGTCGCCGTCACATCGCCGGAGCGTGCGACCAGGGGCAGCTGCATCGGGTCCGCACCGGCCGTCCGGGGGGTGGCGAGGTCGACCTCGACAGCGTCGAAGGGCCGCCCCACGCGGAATCCGTCGCTGCCCGAGCCGGCCTGCCACAGCTGCGCCGGGGTGAAGATGCCCCGACGCTGCACACGCAGTCGCTGGTCGAGCTCGAGCCGCGCGGTCTCCTCCCACGGATCGATCGTCGCGTTCTGGTCCGAGCCGATCGCGAGGCGGGCGCCCGCGGCGAGGAGCTCCGGTGCCGGGCCGATGCCGTCGCCGAGGTCGGCCTCGGTCGTCGGGCACATGACGATCGTGGCACCGGCAGTGCCGAGCAGCCGGATGTCGAGCTCGGTGAGATGGGTGGCGTGCACGGCGGACAGACGTGCGGTGACGAGCCCGTGCGCGGCCAGGAGACCCGTCGGGGTGATGCCGTGCGCCGCGAGGCACTGCTCGTTCTCGGCGGGCTGCTCCGACACGTGCACGTGCAGCGGCACGTCCGCCGGAAGCCCCGCCGCGACTGCGGAGAGATCGGCCGGCTCGACCGCGCGCACCGAGTGCACGGCGGCGCCGAGGGTGGTCAGCGGGTACGGCGCCAGGGCCTCCCGCAGCGCACGCCAGCGGTCGAGCCACGCGTGCACGTCGCCGTCGCCGAACCGCCGCTGCTGGTCGGCGAGCGGCGCTCCGACGCCGCCGCGCAGATACAGCGTGTCCAGCAGCACCAGTCGGATGCCGGCGGCCGCGGCCGCCTCGGCGAGCCCGACCTCCATGTCGTGGGCGGGGTACGGGGTGCCGTCCGGCCGGTGGTGCACGTAGTGGAACTCGCTGACCGAGGTGTAGCCGGCATCCCGCATCTCGATGAACACGCGCGTGGCGAGCTCGCGGTAGCCGTCGGGGGTGAGCGCCGCGGCTTCGGCGTACATGCGCGTGCGCCACTGCCAGAAGTCGCCGCCGCCGGCGTGCGTACGCCCGCGGAGCGTGCGGTGGAAGGCGTGCGAATGCGCGTTCTCGAATCCGGGGACGACGGTGGTGAGCCGCACGTCTCCCGGCTGCGCATCGGCGCGCACGTCGACGGCGGCGACGGCGTCACCGTCGACCTCGATGCGGACGCCCCGCACGAACTCGCCGCCGACGAGGGCCTGGGCGCAGTGGAATGCGGTCATGCGCCCGCTCCCGCCAGCTCGCGCAGCACGTCGGCGAGGGCCGCCGCGCCCGTCTCGCAGTCCTCGTCGCGTGCGCCCTCTCCCGGCGCGTGCGAGACGCCCGACGGGTTGCGTACGAAGATCATGGCCGTCGGCACATGCGGGGCGAGGATGCCGGCGTCGTGGCCGGCTCCGGTCGGGATCGCGGGCACGCCGTCGAGCGTCGCGGCGATGCGGGCGGTGAGCGCGGGGTCGAACGCCACGATCGGCGAGAACGACTCCTCGGTGACCGAGAGGGCGCATCCCTCGGCAGTCACGGCGGCCTCGGCACGGGCCAGCGTGTCGGCCAGCTGCGCGCGCACGTCCTCGTCCGCCTCGGCGCGGATGTCCAGCCACGCCTCGGCACGCGAGGCGATGACGTTGGTGCCGTTCGGCGTGACCTGCACGCGGCCGATGGTGGCGCGCGCGGCGGGACCGGCGGCGACCGCCGCATCGCGCACCGCGAGGATCGC
>DATMTQ010000245.1:0-9908 GCA_035564095.1 Microbacterium sp.
GTTCGCCCCGGCGCGACGCCTCCCGGGCAGCTGCCCGCGCGATGGCCGCCGCCGTCTCGGGCTCGTCCACGGCAGCGACCACACCCGAGCGGAACCGCAGGTCGACGTCGGGGATGACGGCGACGGCGGATGCCGCGCGGCCCGCGATCTGAACGCTCGTGAAGCCGGACACCCGGCCGTGCACGTACCCCGTCTTGCCGGTCGCCAGCACGAGCACGTCGCCGGGGGCGGCGAACGCCGCCAGCGCGTCGGGCACGCGGCCGGTCAAGGTGACGACCTCCGGACCACTTCCTCGCGCGTCCGCTCGAATACCGGCATCGGATGCGGCCACGTGCACCGCGACGAGCGGCATGGCGTCCTGGGCGGACCGTTCTCGCGCCCATTCCCGGGCCCGGTCTGCCGTGGCGGTCCCGTCGTCCGCCACGAGGTATCGACCAGTCATGCGCCCCTCCTCGTTCCCCTCCAGTCTGCGCGGCGCACCCCGGCCCGTCAGGGCCGAAGGTCCCGCATGACCAAAGTCCCGGAACCGCGTCGCGGGCGCGCGCACGATGGGGTCATGTCCGCCACCCTCACCTTCCTCGGCGCCACCGACACGGTCACCGGATCGCGCTATCTGATCGACTCCGGGAGCACGCGCGTGCTCGTCGACTGCGGCCTGTTCCAGGGCTACAAGCTGCTGCGCGAACGCAACTGGAACCCCCTCCCGTTCGATCCGGCCGGGATCGACGCCGTGGTCGTCACGCACGCGCATCTTGACCACACCGGCTACCTGCCCTCGCTGGTGCGCGACGGCTTCCGCGGCCGCATCCACGCCACGCACGGCACCGCGGAGCTGAGCGGCCTGGTGCTGCCCGATTCCGGCCGGCTGCAGGAGGAGCAGGCGATGTACCACCACCGGCACCGCACCTCCCGGCATGCGCTGCCGCGTCCCCTGTATACGGAGCGGGACGCCTTCGCCGCGCTCGAGCGGTTCGACCCCCACCCGTTCGACGAGCCGGTGCGCATCGGCGACGTCGACGTGCGCTTCGTTCCCGCGGGGCACATCCTCGGCGCCGCCCAGCTGCAGATCTCCGTCGGCGGCCGACGGCTGCACTTCACCGGAGACCTCGGCCGCACGGACGACCCGCTCATGCGGTCGCCGCGCCCGCTGGAGGAGACCGATCTGCTGGTCTGCGAGTCCACCTACGGCGATCGCGACCACCCGCACGACGATCCCGAGGAGAAGCTCGGCGCGATCGTGCGCCGCGTGTGCGGTCGCGGCGGCGTCGTCATCCTCCCGGCGTTCGCCGTCGGACGCGCCGAGACGCTGCTGCTGCACCTCAGCCGGCTCCGCGCCGCGGACGCCGTCCCCGACGTGCCCGTCTTCCTGAACAGCCCGATGGCCGTCAATGCGAGCGAGATCTACGCGCGTCACCCCGAGGAGCACCGGCTGCGGCCGGAGGAGTTCCGCGCCATGTACCGCCTCGCGACGCTCGTGCGCAGCGTCGACGAGTCGAAGCTCCTGAACCTCCGCGGCGGCCCGGCGGTGATCATCTCCGCGAGCGGGATGCTGGAGGGCGGCCGGGTGCTGCACCACATCGCCGCGTACGGCTCCGACCGGCACAACGCGATCGTGCTCACCGGATTCCAGGCGGCCGGCACCCGCGGGGCCGCCCTGCAGCGCGGCGAGCGCAGTCTGCGCATCTTCGGAGAGGACGTGCCGATCCGCGCCGAGGTGCACATGCTCGAGATGCTGTCGGCCCACGCGGATGCCGCGCAGATCGTGGACTGGCTGCGCACCGCTCCGCGCACGCCGCAGGGCGTGTACCTCACCCACGGTGAGCCCGCCGCCGCCGATGCGCTGCGCATCCGCATCCGCCGGGAGCTCGGCTGGACCGCGCGCACCGTCGAGTTCGGGCAGTCCGTGCCGCTGTCGGCCGGGGTGCCGTCAACGACCCCCGCGTCGGCCCGGGTGTGATGCGGCCCGCGGCGAGCGCTCGATGAAGTGCCCGGCACGGCGCAGCATGCGGGTCTGGTGGCTCCGCCGCCGCGGTGCTGCCGCTGCGGCCTCCGGCGACACGCTCAGCCGGCGGAAGTACCAGAGTTTCGCCGCCTCCACGAGCAGCAGATAGGCGATCACCATCACCACCAGGGCGAGGAAGAACGGCGCCGGCAGCGGCGCGAAACCGAGCAGGCCGTTCACCGGCGAGTAGGGCAGCCACGCCCCCACGACGACCACGCCGAGCACGGCGGCGGCCAGGGCGCCGGAAGCGCCGCTGCGCAGGAACGGGACCCGGCGGGTGCGGATCGCGAAGACGATGAGCGTCTGCGTCGCGAGCGACTCGATGAACCATCCGGACCGGAACTCCGGCGGGGCGGCGTGGAAGGCGAGCAGCATCAGCCCGAACGTGGCGAAGTCGAAGATCGATGAGATCGGGCCGAACAGCAGCATGAACCGGCGGATGGCGCCGATGTCCCAGTGCGCCGGGGCCCGCAGCTGCTCATCGTCGACGTGGTCGGTGGGGATCGCCAGCTGACTGGCGTCGTAGAGCAGGTTGTTGAGCAGGATCTGCCCCGGCAGCATCGGGAGGAAGGGCAGGATGACGGATGCCACAGACGCGCTGAACATGTTGCCGAAATTGCTCGACGTGCCCATCATCACGTACTTGATCGTGTTCGCGAAGATGCGCCGCCCCTCGGTCACGCCCGCCGCGAGCACGTCGAGATCCTTGTCGAGGAGCAGCACGTCGGCGGCGTCCTTGGCCACGTCGACGGCGGAATCGACGGAGATGCCGATGTCGGCGCCGTGCAGGGCCAGTGCGTCGTTGACGCCGTCGCCGAGGAAGCCGACCGCCCGCCCCTTGCGGCGCAGCGCGCGCACGATCCGTCCCTTCTGCTCCGGCGACACGCGCGCGAAGATCGTGGCGTCGACGGCCGCTGCGACGAGATCCGTGTCGTCCAGGCGGTCCACCTCGTCACCGGTGAGCGTGCGCCGCACCGGCATCCCCAGTTCCGCGCAGATGCGCTCCGCGGCGCCGGCGCTGTCGCCCGTCGCGATCTTCACGTCGATGCCGAGCTCCGCGAGCCGGCGCAACGAGTCGCGCGCCCCCGCCTTGACCGCGTCGCTGAACACCAGGAACCCCCGCAGCGCCAGGTCGCGCTCGTCGCGGACCGTGAGCCGCCGGGCTCCGGGCGCCTCCCGCACCGCGACGGCGACCACCCGGTGTCCGCCCCGGTAGAGGTCGTCGAGCAGCACCCGGGTGGCATCCTCGACGTCGCCGCACAGCGGGAGCACCGACTCGGCGGCCCCCTTCACGACGATGAGCGCCGGCCCGTCGGCAGCGGACACGAGGGCGCTCGACATGCGCCTCCGGTGGTCGAACGGCAGCACAGCGATCCGGTGGTACGCCGCGGTCCCCGCCCCGGCGGCATCCGAACACTCCCACAGCGCGGCATCCAGCGCGTTGAGGCCGACGCCGGCGCCGCCGGAGAGGTCGCCCTCGGACGCCAGGAGCCCGAGGCGGAACAGCTCCGCCTCGACGCCTGTGACCGGCACGGCGCGCTCGAAGACGATCCGGCCGGTCGTGAGCGTCCCGGTCTTGTCGGTGACGAGCAGGTCGAGATCGCCGAGGTCCTCGATGCACACCATCCGCTTGACGAGCACGCGTCGACGCGCCAGCGCCCTGCTGCCGGCCGCGAGGCTGGTGCTGACCACGGCCGGCAGCAGCTGCGGGGTGATGCCGACGGCGATCGCGAGGGAGAACAGCAGCGACTCCACGATCGGCCGGCCGAGCACGACGGCGACCGCGAAGATCCCCGACGTCAGCACCATGGCGACCACGAGCAGGAACGTGGAGAAGCGGCCGAGACCGCGCTGGAACTCCGTCTCCGGCTCCTGGGCGGCCAGGCCCACCGCGATTCGGCCGAACTCGGTGCGCACCCCGGTCGCCACGACGACGCCCGTCCCGCTGCCGGCGTGCACGACCGTGCCCATGAAGGCGGCGCACGTGAGGTCGCCGATTCCGGTCCCGGCCGGCACCGGCCCGGCCGACTTCTGCGCCGCGGCGGCCTCGCCGGTGAGGATGCTCTCGTCGCACTCCAGCGCATCGCACTCCAGCAGCCGGAGGTCGGCGGGCACGACGGTGCCGACCGACAGCGCCACGACGTCACCCGGCACGAGGTCGGTCACGTCGATGCGCAGGCGCCGCCCGTCGCGCATCACGATGGCGGTGTGCCGCAGCCGGTCGTGCATGGCGTCGGCGGCGCGCTCCGCCCGGAACTCGTTCACGAATCCCAGCCCGACGCTCACAAGCAGGATCACCGCGATCACCACGGCGTCCGTGCTGTCGCCGAGGAAGGCCGCCACGACGGCGGTGACGAACAGCAGCAGCAGGATCGGACTGCGCAGCTGTCGTCCCAGCACGCGCAGCGGCCGGGCGCGGTGCGTCCGGATCGCGTTCGGCCCGGCACCGGCCAGGCGCTGGCCGGCCTCGGCGGAGGCCAGCCCCCCAGGCCCGGAGCCGAGACGGCCGAGCACGGCGGGCGCATCCTCACTCGCCGCACGGCACACGTCGCTGAGAGCGTCGCCCGATGCAGGAGCAGCAGGTTCCCCTCCGCCCGGCTGCACCTGCTCGGACGCCGCCGGCTCGCGCATGCTCACCCGCTCTCCGCTCCGATGCAGTGGCGCGCACCGCGACGGATGCCGGCCTCGGCGTCCGAGGCGGCGTGGTCGCTCATGACGCATCCTCCTGCAGGGCGTCGTCGATCGAACGGTGCGCGACGCGCCGGAACCGGAGTCCGGTGAGCCGGCCGATGTCGATCTGCACATAGCGGTCCTTGGGCGTCGGCATCCACGACACGAGTCCTGCCGCCTCCGCCCGGGCGATCTCGTCCGCGGTGTCCAGCTGACGTGCCCGTCCGTGTGCGATCACGCTCCACGCGACCTCGGCGTCGTGGCCGTCGAGCTCGAAGGCGACATCCGCGTGGATCGTCAGCTCCAGCAGCTTGGTGCCGGGCGACGTGCGGATGAGGATGCTGTCGCCGTCGGAGGTGAAGTTGACCGGGAAGATGTCCACCTCCCCCGCAGCCGACGCGGCGATCCGCCCGAGTCCGCCCTGCTGCAGCAGCGCCCGGCACTCGTCGCGCCCGAGCGACTGCACGTCGTTCTCACTCATGATGTGCTCCCTGTCCTTGTCCGCTCGTCTCGGATGCTCCCCGCCACGTCCACTCTGCGACCTCGGGGATGTCCTCGCCATGGGTTCTGGTGTACTCGCGTGCCCGCACCCGTGCATCCTGCATGCCCTGCCGCAGCCCGGAGCACCGCTCGGAGAGGCCGGGCACGCGATCGATCGCGTCGATCACCAGCGCGTACCGGTCCAGATCGTTGAGCATGACCATGTCGAACGGGGTCGTCGTGGTGCCGTTCTCGCGATAGCCGTGCGCGTGGATATTGTCGTGGCCGTGACGGCGGTACGTCAGCCGGTGGATCAGCCAGGGGTAGCCGTGGTAGGCGAAGACGATCGGCCCATCCACCGTGAAGATCGCGTCGAACTCCTGGTCGGGCAGGCCGTGCGGATGCTCGCTCTCGGACTGCAGGCGCATCAGGTCCACGACGTTGACGACGCGCACCTTGAGGTCTGGCACTTCGTCGCGCAGGATCTGCGCGGCCGCGAGAACCTCGAGCGTCGGGACGTCCCCGGCGGCGGCGAGGACGACGTCGGGCGCCTGCCCGTCGACCTCGGTGCCCGCCCACTCGAGGATGCCGAGACCGCGCGTGCAGTGCAGCACCGCCTCGTCCATCGTGAGCCAGTTCGGCGCCGGCTGCTTGCCGGCCACCACGACGTTGACGTAGTCGACCGAACGCAGGCAGTGATCATAGGTCGACAGCAGCGTGTTCGCGTCGAACGGCAGGTACACCCGCACCACGTCGGCGCTCTTGTTGACCACATGGTCGATGAAGCCCGGATCCTGGTGGCTGAAGCCGTTGTGGTCCTGCCGCCACACGTGACTGGAGAGCAGATAGTTCAGGCTCGAGATCGGGCGGCGCCAGGGGATGCCGCGCGCCACCTTCAGCCACTTGGCGTGCTGGTTGAACATCGAGTCGACGATGTGGATGAACGCTTCGTAGCAGTCGAACAGACCGTGCCGCCCGGTGAGCAGATAGCCCTCCAACCATCCTTCGCACTGGTGCTCGCTGAGCATCTCCATGACGCGCCCGGTACGCGCCAGATGCTCGTCGCCGGGCCGGATCGCGGCGTTCCACTGCTTGTCGGTCGCCGCGTACACGCCCGGGGCGAGACGGTTGGATGCCGTCTCATCGGGCCCGAAGATGCGGAAGATCGTCGGGTTGTCCTCGATGACGGTGGCGAGCCACTCCCCCAGCACGCGCGTCGCCTCCGAGGTCGAGGCTCCCGGCCCCGGCACGTCGACGGCGAACTCCCGGAAGTCGCGCAGCGACAGCTCCGTGCGCAGCATCCCGCCGTTGGCGACCGGGTTCGCGCTCATCCGGCGTTCGCCCTCCGGGGCGAGGCGCCGGATCGGCTCGGCCGGGCCGCCGTCGGGCTCGAAGAGCTCCTCCGGGCGGTAGGACCGCATCCACGCCTCGAGCAGGCGCAGGTGCTCCGGTGTGTCGCGCGCGTTCGCCAGTGGAACCTGGTGCGCGCGGTACGTCCCCTCCACGCGCACGCCATCGATCTCGCGCGGGCACGTCCAGCCTTTCGGTGTGCGCAGGATGATCATCGGCCACTCCGGCGTGGCGAGCTCAGTGTTCTCCGAGACGTAGCGCCCCGCGCGGGCATTCGCCTTGATCCGCGAGATCTCGTCGAGCACGTCGTCCAGCAGCAGAGCGAACCGGCGGTGCACCTCGAGCGGATCCTCGTCGTCGTAGCCGCCGGTGAACACGTACGGCCGGTACCCGTAGCCGCGGAAAAGGGCGATCAGCTTCTCCTCAGGGATGCGGGCGAGCACGGTGGGGTTCGCGATCTTGTACCCGTTCAGGTGCAGGATCGGCAGGACGACGCCGTCGTGCACGGGGTCGAGGAACTTGTTCGAATGCCAGCCGGTCGCCGCCGCCCCCGTCTCGGCCTCGCCGTCTCCGACGACGCACGCCACGAGCAGGTCGGGGTTGTCGAACGCCGCCCCGTACGCGTGACTCAGGGAGTACCCGAGCTCGCCGCCCTCGTGGATCGACCCCGGCGTCTCGGGGGCGACGTGGCTCGGGATGCCTCCGGGGAACGAGAACTGCCGGAACAGGCGCCGCACGCCGTCCTCGTCGCGACCGATGTGCGGATACGCCTCAGAGTACGTTCCGTCGAGGAACGCGTTGGCCACCATGCCCGGTCCGCCGTGCCCGGGACCGGTGACGAAGATCGTGTCGAGCCCGCGCTCCCCGATCACGCGGTTCAGGTGCGCGTAGAGGAAGTTGAGTCCGGGGGTCGTGCCGAAGTGGCCGAGCAGACGGGGCTTGATGTCGTCGCGCGTCAGAGGCCGCCGCAGCAGCGCGTCGTCGAGCAGGTAGATCTGTCCGACGCTGAGGTAGTTCGCCGCCCGCCACCAGGTGTCCACGTCGTGCAGCGCGCGCATGTCGGCGCGGCCCGCAGCGCGACGTGGGAACGCTTCGACGCGGCTGGACGGGGCGGCGGAAGACACGACGTTCGACGTTGTGGACACGTCAGCGATCCTCGCGCGACGACGCCCTGCGGCTCGGGTCTTTGGTCCCGTGGGCCCGGATCCGCCCGCGAAAGCGCCCTCCGCGGCCCCGCGCTCGGTACAGTCCTCTCAGGTCCGGGTCGCCCGCCCGCGGCGACCGGATCCGCGAGGTGAGACAGCGTGATCAGGGTGATGCTCGTCGACGACCACGAGATCGTGCGGCGCGGCCTGGCCGATCTACTCGGGGTTCAGCCCGACATCGAGGTCGTCGCGGAGGCGGCGACGTGTCGTGAGGCGGTGGCGCGGGTCGCCGCCGCCCTGCCGGATGTCGCGGTGCTCGACGTGCGGCTGCCCGACGGGAGCGGGATCGACGTGTGCCGGCGCATCCGTCAGGAGCATCCCTCGGTGCGCTGTCTCATCCTGACGGCGTACGACGACGATGACGCGGCCCTCGCCGCCGTCATCGCCGACGCCTCCGGCTACCTGCTGAAATCCGTGCGCGGCACCGACCTCGGCGCGGCGGTGCGCGCGGTCGCGGGCGGCCGCCGGCTGCTGAACCCGCAGACATCGCGGCGAGCGGCGGACCAGTTGCGGGCGGCTCCGGCCGAGGACCCCCGCTTCGGCTCGCTCGGCCTCCGGGAGCGCCAGATCCTCGCGTTGATCGCGGACGGCCTCACGAACCGGCAGATCGGCGAGCGCCTGTCGCTCGCCGAGAAGACCGTGAAGAACTATGTGTCGGCCCTGCTCAGCAAGCTCGGGATGGAGCATCGCACCCAGGCGGCCGTCTTCGAGATCGAGCGGACACGGGACGCGACCGGCTGATCGCGTCCGCACCGTGTCGATGGACGTGGCGTAGGTTCGTCAGCATGACGGGATTTCTCGGGTGGCTGGCGGGCTCGGGGATCGTACAGGGCGTGATCATCGGGGGCACCCTGGCGTTCCTCACGACGCTCCTTCTGCTGGATGCCGTCGCGCGCCGGCACTCGCGGACGGTCGATGGCTGGCGCTCCTTCCCCGAGGCCGGGCGGCCCGGCACCGGCGTGCTGGTGCGCGCCGCCCTGCAGAAGGCCCTGCCGGTCGTGAACGTGTTCGAGGAGGCCGCGTACTGGACGGCGCACGCGGATGCCGCCCGCAAGCGGCTCACCGGCGCGCACGCGTATCGCATCCACTTCCCGGCGGGCGGCCTTCCGCCCACCGGAGCCTTCTGGTCGCTCACCGCGACCGACGTCGTCGGCTACATGGTGCCGGGACCCGAGGGGCGCTCCAGCGTGGACGACCACTCCGGACTCGTGACGAATCCGGACGGGTCCGTCGACATCCTGCTGCAACCCGAGGCGCCGGACGGCCCGCGGCAGAACTGGCTGCCCACTCCACGCGGCAGGTTCACGTTGATGCTCCGGGCATATCTGCCCGGCCCCGAAATCGTCGACGGCGGCTACGCGCCCCCGCCGATCGTGCAGGTCGCCTGACATGAACCGCGTCATCCTCAAGTACGGCTATCCGATCACCGCCGTCATCCTGCTGGTGTTCGTGTGGGTGATCGCGCAGCGGCTCGCCCGCGGCGTCGAGGCGGTCGTGCCCCTCGCCGTGGCGGCCGCGATCGTCTGGATCGCCGGCGTCGTGCTGCTCGTCGGCTTCTGGCCGTGGATCACGGTCGGCGGGTTCACTCGCGCCATCATCCGGCGGGGACTCGGGGACGGGCCTGTCCCGGTCAACACGCTCTCCGCGGCGCCGGAACGCCCGTCCCACTCCGGCTCGACCGGCGGCCTGCTGGCCACGGGCGCCGACGACCTGGTGTATCTCGCGGGGTGGGTCGACGTGAGGAGGGGGCCGCGGGTGCTGCACGTGCCCGACATGGACGGCCGCTACTACGGCATCCAGTTCACCGACCCGGTGACCGGCGCGGACGTCGCCTACGTCGGGAAACGGACGACCGGGACCGGCGCCGGCGATTTCTTCGTGTGCGATCGCCGCCGGGCCGCCGTGCCACTCGACGGCACGACGCCGATCGTCCTTCCGCACGGACGGGCGCTGGTCATCGGGCGCGTCTTCTGCGCGGACGAGCACGACAGATCCGCCGCGCACGGACTGGCACGGCGGATCCGGCTCGCACCGCCGGAGGCCGGCGCGGGTCCCCACGGGACCTAAGACCCCGGAGCGCCTTCCGGATCGGAGGACAGTGGTCGTCGTTCAGTGCTTCGGACGGAAGGAACGACCATGCCCACCGCACCCGAGGACCACGATCTCGAGGTCCAGTCCCTGGTCCGAGACGAGCTCGAGTG
>DATMTQ010000246.1:0-3524 GCA_035564095.1 Microbacterium sp.
GGATGCCGCACCGTTCGCGGCATCCCCCTCTTCGCGTCTGCGTCGACTCAGTGCTGTTCGAAGCGCGCGAAGGCCTCACCCACGAGGCGCTCGGCCTCGGCTGCGTCGGCCCACTCGTCGACCTTGACCCACTTGTTCGGCTCGAGGTCCTTGTAGTGCTCGAAGAAGTGTGAGATCTCCTTCTTCGTGTATTCCGGGATGTCGTCGACGTCCTGGATGTGCGCCCAGCGCGGGTCCTTGGCGAGCACCGCCACGACCTTGTCGTCTCCGCCGGCCTCGTCGCTCATCTTCAGCACGGCCACGGGCCGCACGTCGGCGTGCACGCCGGGGAACAGCTGGTGGTCGAGCAGCACGAGCACGTCGAGCGGGTCGCCGTCCTCGCCGAGGGTCTTGTCGAAGAAGCCGTAGTCGGCCGGGTATCCGAACACGGTGTAGAGGATGCGGTCGAGGTGGACGTTGCCGGTCTCGTGGTCGACCTCGTACTTCACGCGGCTGCCGCGCGGGATCTCGATGACGGCGTCGTACGCGCCCATGCTCATGCTCCTTCTGAACGGGAAAATGCCGGTGACCAGCCTAGCCGGGGGCGGGGCCGCTCCCGGAGGAGCTCACTTCATGACGCGGTATCCGCGTCCTTCGTCGTAGCCGTGGATCTCGCGGGTGTCCAGCGCCGCCATGAACTCGATCACCCCGGAGGAGATGACCTGGCCGGGCACCAGTACGGGGAATCCGGGCGGGTACGGCGTGACGAACCCGGCCGAGACGGGCGATTCGCCGCGGGCGATGCGGGCGCGCAGCTCGTCCGGCGCCACGTGCTCGACGCTGCCCCGGGTCTGCCCGTCGAAGAACGCGGCGCGCATGTCGCCGTCCGGCAGGCCGGACCCGGCCGCGTACGCCGGAGCGAACTCGCTGAAGTCGGGCAGCGTCGGCAGCAGCGAGGCATCCGGCAGCGCCACATCCTCGTCGCGTTCGGCCCGCTCGCGCTCGAAGCGGGCCGCGAGCTTGACGAGCACCTCGATGAGGTAGGCGATGGCGCTGCGGGACGTGCCGATGTTCGTCATGAACAGCACCGTGTTGCGGCTCGTCTTGTTGACCTGGATGCCGTACCGGTCCATCAGGTACTCGTGCTTGAACGTGTCGCCGTCGACGCCGGTGCGGGTGATCTCGATCGTGATGCGGCTGGGGTCCACGACGAGCTCGTCGTCGGCCCACGCCTTCCACATCGTCGACAGCCCGTCGCGCAGCGGCATCGGGCGGTTCGTCTCGCGGAACTCGGCGGGGATGAGGTCGTGGGCGGTGAGCACCCGGAAGTTGCGGCGCAGCAGCGGATGCCGCGCCACGGCCTGCGCCAGGTTCGTGGCGAGGTCGAGCTGGCGCTGTACGAGGTCGAAGCCCTCCAGCTCCACCTGCCGGCGGCCGAGGTCGAGGGAGGCGAGGATCTGGTAGTTCGGCGAGGTCGACGTGTGCGTCATGTACGCCTCGTGGAACGGCTCCTCGGCGTCGCGCACCCAGTCCTGGTCGTGCACGTGGATCATCGACCCCTGCCGCAGCGCGGTCAGCGTCTTGTGCGTTGATTGGGTCGCGTAGACCCGCACGCGGGCATCCGGGGCCGGGATCAGGCGTTCCCCGAGCCACGCCTCGTCGGGCACGGGCTCGCCGGTCTCGGGATCGACCAGCCGGGCCCGCTGCTCGCGGTACGCCGCCGCGTGGGACTGGGTGCGCAGCCGCTCCTCGAGCCGCCGGGCGGCGGCCATCGCGGTGCGGCGGCGGGTGACGGGGTGGAACGTCGCGAACGCGAACCACGCCTCGTCCCACAGGAACACGAGGTCGGGTTTGATCGCGAGGCACTCCGCCATCACCCGTTCCGGGTCGTAGACGATGCCGTCGAAGGTGCAGTTGGTGAGCGTGATCATGCGCACCTCGTCGAGGCGGCCTTGAGCGCGGTAGTCCAGCAGCACCTGCTTGATGCGCGACAGCGGCACCGCCCCGTAGAACGCGTAGTCGTTCAGTGGATAGGCGTCCAGATAGGCGGGGCGCGCGCCGGTGAGCATCATCGCGTGGTGGTGCGATTTGTGGCAGTTGCGGTCCACGAGCACGACGTCGCCGGGGGAGGTCACCGCCTGGTGCACGACCTTGTTCGCGGTCGACGTGCCGTTCGTGACGAAGAACGTGTGCCGCGCCCCGAAGGCGCGGGCGGCCAGCTGCTGGGCCTTCTTCAGCGTGTGCACCGGCGACAGCAGTGAGTCGAGGCCTCCGGAGGTCGCGCTGGTCTCGGCGAGCAGCAGGTTCAGGCCGTAGAAGTCGGCGAGGTCGCTGATCCACCGCGACGTGACCACCGAGCCGCCGCGGGCGACGGGCAGGGCGTGGAACACGCCGACCGGGCGCCGGGCGTGATCGCGCAGGGCGTCGAAGAACGGGGTGTCGTACAGGTGCGACGTGCGCCGCAGCAGCGACAGGTGCAGCTCCAGCTGGTCCTCGCGGCGGAACACCCGCCGGAACCGGCGCGACAGGGTGCCGGCGAGGTCCTCGATGTGCGCGCCCGCCATGAGATAGACGTCCAGCTCCGGGCGGAGCGCCCCGAGCGTGTCGGCGAGATGCACGACGCGGCGGACGCTGGCGGGGATGCTGTGGGGTACCGACGATGATCGGCCGCCCTGCTCGTGCGCCAGCGCGATCACCTCCTGCAGATCGCGCGAGAGCGGCTGCTTGGTGCGGTCCGAGAAGCCCGGACGCACCACGCACGCGAGGATGTTCGGATTGGTCAGCACGGCCGCGATCGCGTCGTCCGCCGACGGCACCACCACGTACTCGTAGATGAACGCATCCGCGGCCGACCGCATCCGCAGCAGATCGGCGCGCAGCTGCTCACGATCGGCGGGCGTGGTCTCGTCGATGAGCAGCACCTCGAACCGGGGCCGCGGGTCGGCGTCGTTCGCGTGCTCGACGCGCTCGGCCTCGTCCATCGGGTCGTCGCGCGGATCGTCGGGAACCGACGACCGCCGCAGGCGATGCACCACGCGGCCGATCAGATCGAGCGCCTGCTCCAGCTCGCCGGCGAGCAGCAGCTCGCGCACCAGCTGCACGTAGCGCTGCCCGAACCCGGCCCAGTACAGCTCGAGGGTCTCGAGTGCGCCCAGCGACCGGGCGATCTCCTCGTCGGAGCCGATGTCGCCGCCCACCGCGGCGAGGCCCTTGACCGCGAAACGCAGATACTCCCACGCATCGCTGCGCAGGCGCCAGGTGCTCGCGGGCATCCCGGGAACCCCGGGCGACGGCAGGCGGTGGGATTCGGGAGACCTCATCGGCTCGCCCCTCTTCGTTCGATGATCACCACCCATAGTGCACCCCGGGGCGGGCCCGGACGGAACCGGACGCCGGGATTGTGTCTGGGGTACGAGACTGCGGGAGGAAACCGCCGGTGGGCCCGCCAGACCGCGGGGAAACGCGCCGCCGTCATACGCCGTAGCGTTGAGGGATGCCGCACCCCGAGACCGCCCGCCCGCCGCTCGATCCCGCCGTCGCGCACG
>DATMTQ010000247.1:0-11391 GCA_035564095.1 Microbacterium sp.
GTCGCGGGCGAGTTCGGACACGGACTGCTCGCGATCGATCGTGCGGCGCAGGATGTCGCGCCGCGTGCGGGCGGCGAGGGCCTGGAACACGCGATCGATCTGCTCATCGCTCAGCTCATTTCGTACAACCATTTGGTTGTAGATTACTCCTCGCCGACCGCCTGTCAAGACCCGGCTTCGTTTCGGCGTCGACGGCACCTGCGCTTCGGCAGGCTCAGCGCGCGGGCGCCGTCGATAGGCTGTTCCGGTGAGAATCCTCGTGCTCGGGTCGGGCGCCCGCGAACATGCCATCATCCTGTCGCTGCGGTCGGAGGAGGCGGAGCACGTGATCTTCGCGGCTCCCGGCAACGCCGGCATCGCGCAGGATGCCACGATCGTCGGCATCGATCCGAACGATCCGGCCGCCGTCACCGACTTCGCCAACGAGCACGACATCGACCTCGTCGTGATCGGACCGGAGGCGCCGCTCGTCGCGGGCGTCGCGGACGAGGTGCGCGAGCACGGCATCCCGGTGTTCGGCCCCGGCAAGGCGGCCGCACAGCTCGAGGGCTCCAAGACCTTCGCGAAGCGGATCATGGATGCCGCCGGCGTCCCCACCGGTCGCGCCGTGCACGCGCACACCCGGGCCGAGGTGGAGGCCGCACTGGACGACCTCGGCGCCCCGCACGTGGTCAAGGCCGACGGCCTCGCGGCCGGCAAGGGCGTCATCGTCACCTCCGACCGCGCCGCCGCGCTCGCGCACGCGGAGCAGTATCTGCCGACCGGCCCGGTGCTGGTCGAGGAGTTCCTCGACGGGCCCGAGGTGTCCCTCTTCTTCCTCAGCGACGGCGACACGGTGCTGCCGCTCAGCCCCGCACAGGACTACAAGCGCCTGCAGGACGGCGACCTCGGCCCGAACACCGGCGGCATGGGCGCCTACTCTCCCCTGCCGTGGCTCGACGGCCGGTTCGGCAGCGAGGCGGAGTTCGTCGACCTCGTCACCCGCACCGTCGCCGAGCCGGTGGTGCACCGGCTGGACGCCGAAGGCACCCCGTTCATCGGCCTGCTGTACGCCGGTCTCGTGCTCACCGAGGCGGGCGTCAAGGTGATCGAGTTCAACGCGCGCTTCGGCGACCCGGAGACGCAGGTGGTGCTGCCCCGCCTCATCGATCCGCTGTCGGAGCTGCTGCTGGCCGCGGCATCCGGAACCCTCGAGGACGAGCCGCGACCCGCATTCGCCGAGATCTGCGCCGTGACCGTCGTCGTCGCCAGCGAGGGCTACCCGGGCCGGCCGGTGCTCGGTCGGGAGATCGCGGGGCTGGAGGCCGCGGCCGCCGTCGAGGGCGTGCACCTCGCGCACGCCGCGACCGGGCGCGACGAGGCCGGGCTCATCGCGACGGGCGGCCGTGTGCTCAACGTCGTCGCGATCGGCACGACCTTCGCCGAGGCCCGCGAGCGCGCCTACACGGCCCTCGAGAACATCGACCTGACCGGCGCCCAGGTGCGCACCGACATCGCCGCCCGCGTCGCCGAAGGACTGTGATGTTCGAACGCGAGCGCACCCGCCACCGCTTCACCGCCCGCCCGGCGACGGTCGCCGCGGTGACCGAGGTCGGCGACTACGTGCGGGTGACGCTCACCGGCGACACGTTCGCCGACTTCGTCAGCACCGGACCCACCGATCACATGCGGGTGTACTTCCCGAACCCGGTGACCGGGGAGCTCGTGGCGCCCGCAGCCGACGGCGAGGACGGCATCGTCCGTCCCGCCGCGCAGACGTTCGGCCGCGACTTCACCCCCCTGAACGTGCGCGACAGCGGCGACACGCGTTCGGTGGACATGGACATCCTGCGCCACGCCGACGCCGGACCGGCGGCCCTGTGGGCGACGCGCGCGGCGGTCGGGGACGAGCTCGTCGTCGTGGGGCCGCGCGGCTCCGTGTCTGCTCCCCGGGATGCCGAGCGGGCGCTGCTGGTCGTGGACTACACGGCGCTGCCGGCGGCATCCCGCTTCGTGGAGCTGCTACCGGAATCCACCGCGATCGATGTGCTGCTCTCCGGCGGCGTGACCGAGGAGGCCGCGCGCGCTCACCTCGGCGACGCCCGCCGGTACACCGTCACCGAGGCGCAGCTGGACCTCACCGACGAAGCACGGGATCTGGCTCCGGATGCCGGCACCTTCGTGTTCGCGGCGGGCGAGGCATCCGCCTTGATGCCGCTGCGGCGCTACCTGCGGCGCGAACTCGGACTGGGCGCGGCGCAGGCCGTCGTCACCGGCTACTGGCGCGCCGGGGTCGTCGCGTGGGACCACCACGCCCCCATCGACCCGTTCGACCCCGAGGACTGAGCACGGGGCATGGTCACGATCGAGGACGTCCGTGCCATCGCCCTCACCCTGCCTGGTGCCCAGGAACAGCAGAACGGACACAGCCGGGCCCCCGGCTGGCGCGTCTCGGCCGGGCTGTTCGCGTGGGTGCGCCCGCCGCGGCAGAACGACCTGGATCAGCTCGCCGCGGCCGGACGGTCATGGCCGGACGGCGACGTGCTCGGGATCCGCACGGAGTCGCTCGACGAGAAGGACGCGCTGCTCGCCGCCGAGCCCGCGCTGCTCTTCGACATCCCGCATTTCCACGGCTATCCCGCTGTGCTGGTGCGCCTCTCGCTCGTCGACCGGGAGCGCCTCGCAGAGCTCATCACCGACGCCTGGCTCGCCCGTGCCCCGAAGACCGTCGCCCGCGCGTGGCTCGACGCGCACGGACTGCAGTGATCCCGGGGCGCGGGTGCCCGCTCACCGGCCGGGCTTGCGCAGATGCCGGGGCGTCTGCATGAACAGCACCACGACCACGCCCAGCAGCATCGCGAACGCGGGCAGCAGCAGCGACTCCGCCATCGCCGTCGAGAACGGCGCCACGATGAAGGACGGCAGCTGACCGGTGCCGAAGCCGGAACTCGACGAACTGCCGCCCGCGTTCGGGAAGTTCGCGACGAGGCGTCCCTGCATGAACGCCGCGATCGCGGCCGAGCCCAGCACCGAGCCGATCGTGCGCGTCGTGTTGTAGATGCCGGCGCCGGCGCCCGCCTGACGCGGCTCGAGGTTGCGGGTCGCCGTGGTGGCCAGCGGCCCCCACATGCCCGCGCTGGCGAGACCGATCGTCGCCGACGGCAGCAGGAACATCCAGACCGGGGTGTCCGGGGTCATCAGCCCGTGGTACCAGAAGAGGGAGCCGGCCATGATCAGCAGGCCGGGCACCAGCAGCAGACGCGGATCGACCTTGTCGAGCAGGCGTCCGGCGAACGGCGACAGCACGCCGGCGATGATCGCCATCGGGATCTGCAGCAGCGCGGCATCCGTCGGCGTCAGGCCGCGGGCGAGCTGGATGAAGAACATCATCGGCAGCGACATGCTCGTCACGACGAAGCCGACCACCGCGATCCCGCCGTTCGCGACCGAGAAGTTGCGGTCGGTGAACAGGCGCAGCGGCACGAGCGGCTCGGACCTCGTCTTCCACTGCTGCAGGATGAACACGGCCATGACGACGACGCCGCCTGCGATCATCGCCCAGATCCAGGCATCCCAGTTCTCCTTCTCGCCCTCCTGCAAGCCGAAGACGATGAAGAAGAGGCCGACGGCCGAGAGCAGCACGCCGAGGATGTCGAAGCGGTGCTCGTGCGTCTGCAGCTTCGGCACGAGCACCATCGCGAGGACGAAGCCGATGACGCCGACCGGCAGGTTCACGAAGAAGATCCACTCCCAGCCGAAGCCGTCCACGAGCAGGCCGCCGGCAAGCGGACCGACGAGCATCGCGACGCCCGACGTCGCTCCCCACAGGCCCATGGCGGCGCCGCGGGACTCCGCCGGGAAGGTGCGCGTGATGACCGCCATCGTCTGCGGCGTCATGAGGGATGCCCCGAGCCCCTGCACCGCGCGGAACGCGACCAGCATCCCGAGCGACGTCGACAGGCCGCAGCCGAGGCTCGCGAGCGTGAAGACCGCGAGGCCGATGAGGTACATGTTCTTCGGCCCGAACCGGTCGCCGAGGCGGCCGGTGATCAGCAGCGGCACGGCGTAGGCCAGCAGGTATGCGCTCGTGACCCACACCACGTTGTCGAGGTTGGTCGAGTGCGGGTCGAGGGCGGCCTTGATCGCCGGGTTCGCGACCGAGACGATCGTCGTGTCGACGAGGATCATGAAGAAGCCGATGACGAGCGCCCACAGCGCGGGCCACGGGCTCTTCGGCTTGTGCCCGGTCGCATACGTGCCGGTGATGGGGCCGGGGGTCGGGCCGCCGGGGGTCGGGCCGCCGGGCGTCGGGCCGCCGGTCGGAGTGGATGCTCGTGCCTTGGCCTCGGCACGGGTGTGTGGTTCAGTCATTCGCTGAGCCGCCTTTCACAGGTTCTCTTTCGGGTTCGGCATCCGGTCCCCAGGAGAATTCGGATGCCGCGAGTCGTTCGATGAGGTCGTCGAGCCAGGCGAGCTCCGCGCCCAGCAGCGCCGTCTGGCGCTCGGTCTGCACGCGGTACTGCTCGGGCACGCCCTTGGCGCGGGCGCCTTCGAGTCCGTCGCGATACAGCCGGTGCTCGCCGGTCAGCGCGGCGCGGCGAGCGCTCAGCAGGTCCACGACCGCGTCACGCGGAAGGTTGTGCGATTCGGCGAGCGCCACCCGGAACTCGAGGGGGTGGTCGATGCGGGGCAGCTCGGCGTGCACCCAGTCGACGACGGCGTCGGTTCCGGCATCCGTCACCGTGTAGGTGGTGCGCTCGGGGCGGTTGCCCTCGCGGTCGGTGCCGATCTCGGCGAGCAGCCCGGCCTTCTGCAGCCGGGAGACGGTGTGGTAGAACGTGCCGTTCGTGATCGGCACGAGCTTGTCGTGGTGCCGCTGCCGCATGAGGCGGAGCATCTCGTAGGGATGCATGTCGCGCTCGCGCAGCAGGGCGAGCGTCATCACGCCGAGCGGCGTGAGCTTGCAGGCGAGATCCTTCAACGACATGTTCCGTTCCGATTAGTCCATATGGACTATACCGTTCCGATGCGTCGGGCGTCCACCCCTGTCGGCGGGCGGCTGCGAGTACGGTGGCGGAATGGCATCCGCTTCGTCGCGCCGCGAGCAGTTCCCGGAGTCCTACGCGATCTTCGACCGGCTCGTGGCGGAGTACTCCGATCAGCCCGATGTCGCGCTCGGCCGCATGTTCGCGTCCGAAGGGCTGAGCGTGCGGGGCAAGGTCTTCGCATTCGTGGGGTTCACCGGCAATCTGTTCGCGAAGCTCCCCGAACGGCGCGTGGGCGAGCTGATCGAAGCCGGGGATGCCTCCCCCGCCGTCATGCGCGACCGTCCGATGCGCGAGTGGGTGACGCTCGACCCCGCGCGCCCGGACACCTGGGACCCGATCGTCGCGGAGGCCTACGCCTTCGTCGACTCCATCGCCCCGCGCCCCTGACCCGCGGCATCCCGCCCGTTCCCGCAGCTTCCCCGATTGTTGACTTGCCCTGGATGTACGCCGCGTCCGGCGTGTCGCGTACATCTGCGGCAAGTCAACGACAACGCGAGGGGCGAGAGCGCAGGACAGAGGGCGGCGGGCGGGCGGGCGCGGGTCTGGGATGATGGGCGGGTGGCATCCCCCCTCCAGCTGCCGGGATGGCGGCACGTCTCCTCCGGCAAGGTCCGCGACCTCTACGTCCCCGATCCCGCGACGGGCGCGGGGGGCGAGGCCGACCGGATGCTGCTCGTCGCGAGCGACCGGGTCAGCGCCTTCGACTTCGCCCTGACCCCCGGCATCCCGGGCAAGGGCGTGCTGCTGACGACGCTGAGCCTGTGGTGGTTCGACCGGCTCGCCGGCGGCGACGGCGGCCGCGCGATCCCCAACCATCTGACGCCGGGGCACATCCCGGATGCGGTCGCCGGACGCGCGATGCTGGTGAAGTCCCTCGACATGCAGCCGATCGAGTGCGTGGTGCGCGGCTACCTCACCGGGTCCGGCTGGGCGGAGTACCGGCGCAGCGGCACGGTGTGCGGCATCCGGATCCCCGCCGGCCTCTCCGACGGCGACCGGCTGCCGGCGCCCATCTTCACGCCCGCCTACAAGGCCCCGCAGGGCGAGCACGACGAGAACATCTCGTTCGACCGCATGGTCGAGATCACCGGCGCCGAGCGCGCGGAGGAGCTGCGCGACCTGTCACTGGAGGTCTACGAGCGCGCCGCCGCGGCGGCCGAGGAGCGCGGTGTCATCCTCGCGGACACGAAGTTCGAGTTCGGGGTGGATGCCGACGGCGTGCTGACCCTGGCCGACGAGGTGCTCACCAGCGACTCCTCGCGGTACTGGGATGCCGAAGCGTGGCGCACCGGCACGACGCCGGCCGAGCGCATGGCGAGCTTCGACAAGCAGATCGTGCGCGACTGGCTGTCGGCTCACTGGGACAAGCAGGGCGAGCCGCCCGCACTGCCCGACGAGATCGTCGAGCGCACCGCCGCCCGCTACCGGGAGCTGCTCGGCCGCCTCACCGGCGCCTGACCCGGCGCCGGGTCGACCTCGCGCCGCGGCGGCATCCCGGCGCCGCGCATCACGTGGAGTCGCGCACCACCAGTTCGGCGCGCATGATCGTCTCGCGCACGGGCGCCCCGCCGGCGATGAGCTCGAGCAGGATCTCCGCCATCAGCTCGCCCTGCTCGTACGTGGGCTGGTGGATGGTCGTGAGGTGCGGGGTGACCGAGGTCGCCACCGCGGAGTCGTCGAAGCCGACGATCTTCAGCTGCTCCGGCACCCGGATCCCGGCTCCCTGCGCAGTGGTCAGCGCGCCCTGCGCCATGAGGTCGCTGGCGATGAACAGGCCGTCCGGGACGGAACCGGATGCCAGGATGCTGCGCATCGCCCCCGCCCCGCTCTCGATGCTGAAGTCCCCCTCGACGACCGGACCCTCGACGAGCCCCGCCTCTGCGATCCCGGCCCGGAAGCCCTCGAGCCGATCGGCGCCGGCCGGCATCGACAGTGGTCCCGTGATGGTGCCCACGGTGCGGCAACCGCGCTGCGCCAGGTGCGCGGTCGCCGTGCGGGCGGCGGCGACGTTGTCCACGTCGACGACGTAGGCGTCCGGACGGTGCCGCACCGGCCGGCCACCGTAGACGACGGGCACCGCGGAGGCGATCTGGTCGATGAACGTGTCGCTGGTGTGGTGCGACGCGATGATCGCCCCGTCGACCAGGCCGCCGCGCACGGCGCCGCTCAGGCGCTCGCCCGGATTCGAGTTCGCGATCAGCAGGTTGAGCATGTAGTTCGAGCGACGCAGGCGCGCATGGATGCCGGGCACGATCGCGGCGAAGAACGGGTCACCGAAGAACCGGCTGGTGTCCTCCGGGACGACGAGAGCGACGGCCATGGTCTGCCGGCTCGCGAGCGACCGGGCGGCGCGGTTGGGCACGTAGCTCAGCTCGGCGATCGCCTTCTGCACGGCGGCGACGGTGTCCGGACGCACCAGCTCCGATCCGTTGACCACACGGGACACCGTCGAGCGCGAGACTCCCGCTGCGGCCGCGACCTCTTCGATCGTGACCGGTCCGGTTGCTTCTGCCATGCTGAATGCCTCCGAGCGGATGCTACCGCTCCACGGCCGCGGATCAACCCTGCCGCGATGGCGTCCGCGTCACGCGCCGGCGGCGAACACGAAATCGCGGGGAACTAGACTGGACGGGCCGCCTTCCCCAACGACTTCTGGAGCCAGAATGCCCACCATCGTCGTCGACGTCATGCCCAAGGCCGAACTGCTCGACCCGCAGGGGAAGGCGGTGTCCGGCGCACTCGGCCGCCTGGGTGTCGACTCCTTCAGCGGTGTGCGCATCGGCAAGCGCTTCGAGCTGACCGTCGACGGCCCGGTCGACGAGGCCGTGCTGGCCGAGGCCCAGCAGATCGCGGCCGACATCCTCTCGAACTCCGTGATCGAGGACGTCGTCGGCATCGAGGTCGTCGAATGACCACCCGCATCGGGGTGATCACCTTCCCCGGCTCTCTCGACGACCGCGACGCGCAGCGCGCCATCCGCATCGCCGGCGCCGAGCCCGTGGCCCTCTGGCACGGCTCGCACGATCTCGAGGGCGTCGACGCGCTCGTGCTGCCGGGCGGCTTCAGCTACGGCGATTACCTGCGCTCGGGCGCCATCGCCGCGCTGTCGCCGATCATGAGCGAGGTCAAGGATGCCGCGGCATCCGGCATGCCCGTGCTCGGCATCTGCAACGGCTTCCAGATGCTCGTCGAGGCGCACCTGCTGCCCGGGGGCCTCATCCGCAACGCGCACCAGCAGTTCATCCGCCGCGACCAGAAGCTGGTCGTCGAGAACGCGGACACCGCGTGGACGAGCGGGTTCGACAAGGGCGCCGAGATCGTCATCCCGCTCAAGAACGGCGAGGGCGGCTACATCGCCGGCGCCGACACCCTGGAGCGGCTCGAAGGCGAGGGCCTCGTCGCCTTCCGGTACGCCGGCGTCAACCCGAACGGGTCGATGAACGACATCGCGGGCATCACCAACGAGCGCGGCAACGTGGTGGGCCTCATGCCCCACCCCGAGCACGCCACCGAGCCCGGCTTCGGCCCCGGCACCGCGGCCGCCATGCGCTCGGGCGTGGACGGACTGACCTTCTTCGAGTCCGCGATCGCCGCCGTCGCCCGCGTCGCCGCGTAGCTCAGCGCTTCGCGGTCAGTCCCGCGGCGGCCTTCGCCTCGACGACGCGCCGGGCGGCGGCATCCACCCGTGCTGCGAAGGCGGGGTCGGACTTCGCCTTCGCGAGCACAGCGTCGTACATCGGCGCGAGCACCGTCGGATCGGACGACACCAGCACGATGTCCACCCCGGCGCCGATCGCCAGCACCGCGCGCTGCGCCGGGGTCCAGGCCTTCACCGCGACCGCAGCCGAGACGTCGTCGGTCATCACGACGCCGCGGAACCCGAGCCGGTCGCGCAGCAGGCCGGTGACGACCTTCGACGAGAACACCGCCGGGGTCGACGGGTCGATCCGGTCGTAGATCGCGGTCGAGACCATGACGCAGGCCCGGCCCTGCGGCAGCAGCGTGCGGTAGACGCCGACGTCGGGCGAGTCCGGGCCGATCTGCGTGTCGACGACGTGCGCCGAGAAGTCGGTGTTCGCACTGACCCGCCCGAGCCCCGGGAAGTGCTTGAACACCGGGGTGACGCCCGATGCGCGCATACCCGCGGCGAAGCTGCCGGCGCCCAGGGCGACGGATGCCTCATTGAAGCCGTACTCGCGGTTCAGCTGTCCGATCGGGGGGTTCTGCCCGGCCGTCGCGGGGCTCGTCACGATGTCCGCGACGGGAGCGAGGTTCAGGTCGACCCCCGCGCTGCTCAGCTGCGCGGCCCAGCGAGCGGCGTCGACGCGCAGGGTCGCCGCCGGCAGCTGTCCCTGCCGCACCGCGGACGGGATCGCATCGAACCCGGGCCCGGAGAGCACCTGGACGACGCCGCCCTCCTGGTCGGTCGAGATCCACAGCGGGATGCCGCCGGTGGACGCCGTCGTCACCAGCGACCGGAACCGGCCGGTCAGCGCGGCGATCGCGGTCACGCCGGCGGACGATCGGCCGTGCAGGAAGACGTTGCCGACGTGCCGCACGGTGATCGCGGAGAGGGTCGCGGCATCCGCATCAGGGAGCACGGTGCCGACCATGAACAGCTGGCCCACGCGCTGCGCGAGGCTGAGGCCGGCGATCGGGTCGACCGGGGTCGGCGTGGGCGTCAGGGTGGGTGTGGGAGTCGGCGTCGGGGTGGGCGTCGGCGTCGGCGTCGGGGTGGGCGTCGGCGTCGCGGATGCCGACGCGGATCGCGACGCGCTCGCATGGGTGCCGCCGGTGCCCGTGCATCCGGCCAGCACCGCAGCGAACACCGCCAGGGCGGCAGCGCAGCGAGCGGCTCTCATGCGTCTCACGCGCTCACCCTACTCGCGGCACCGGCCCCCGGCTCACGTGTCACGATCTGCTGGACGAACTGACAGAACGCGACACCGGAGCAGGCCCGGCGCGACGGATGACGGGATGGTGTAAGCGCTTACAATATGCTGGCGGGATGAGTTCGCAGCCCGCATCCGCCGAACCCGCAGCCCCCGGCTCGGAGTGGTGGCGCACCGCCGTCATCTACCAGATCTATCCGCGGTCGTTCGCGGACGCGTCCGGCGACGGCGTCGGCGACCTGCCCGGCATCACCGCCCGGTTCGACGACCTCGTCTCGCTCGGCGTGGACGCGGTCTGGCTGAGCCCGTTCTACCGGTCGCCGCAGAAGGACGCCGGCTACGACGTCACCGACTACCGCGACGTCGACCCGCTGTTCGGCACGCTCGCCGACTTCGACGCGATGCTCGCGGCCGCGCACGAGCGCGGCATCCGCGTGATCGTCGACCTCGTGCCCAACCACTCCTCCGACCAGCACGTGTGGTTCCGGGAGGCGCTCGCCGCCGCTCCGGGCAGCCGCGAGCGCGCCCGGTACATGTTCCGCGACGGCAAGGGCGAGCACGGCGAGCTGCCGCCGAACAACTGGGAGTCGGTGTTCGGCGGCTCCATGTGGGAGCGCGTCACCGAGGCCGACGGCACCCCCGGACAGTGGTACCTGCACATCTTCGACGTCAGCCAGCCGGACTTCGACTGGACCAACGACGAGGTGCGCGAGGAGTTCCGCGAGGTGCTGCGGTTCTGGCTCGACCGCGGGGTGGACGGCTTCCGGGTCGACGTGGCGCACGGCCTCATCAAGGCAGCGGGCCTCCCGGACTACACGCCCGACCCGGACGGCGGCTCGATGGGCGGCGACGCGGCCGAGGTGCCGTACTGGGGGCAGCCCGGCGTGCACGAGATCTACCGCGACTGGCGCGCCCTCGTGGAGGAGTACGACGGCGACCGGGCCCTCTGCGCGGAGGCGTGGCTGCCGACGATCGCCGAGACCGCGCTGTGGGTGCGCCCGGGCGAGATGCACCAGGCGTTCAACTTCGGCTACCTGATGACGACGTGGGATGCCGCGGCCCTGCGCGACGTCATCAGCGAGTCGCTGCGGGACTACGCCGCCGTCGGCGCCCCGTCGACATGGGTGCTGTCGAACCACGACGTCATCCGGCACGCGACGCGCCTCGCCCTGAACGCCGACATCCCGCAGGGCGACGGCATCGGGCCGAAGACCCCGGACCTGCCCGACCCCGCCCTGGGCCTGCGGCGCGCCCGCGCCGCGACCACGCTGATGCTGGCGCTGCCCGGCTCCGCATACCTGTATCAGGGCGAGGAGCTCGGCCTGCCCGAGGTCGTCGACATCCCGGACGACGCCCGCCAGGATCCCACCTGGTTCCGCACCCACCACGAGCGGTACGGCCGGGACGGATGCCGCGTGCCGCTGCCGTGGACGGCCGGCGCGCCCGCGCAGGGGTTCAACGAGACCGGCGCC
>DATMTQ010000248.1:0-9715 GCA_035564095.1 Microbacterium sp.
CCAGCAGGCGCCCGCGGCGAGACCCGCCGACCCGGGATGGAGCACCCCGACGCCGGCCGCCGCCCAGCACGCAGCGGCCACCGGTACGAGACGCAGGTCCGTCGCGCGCAGCCGCTCGGTCTCGGCGCCCATCAGATCGTCACGAGATCCCGCAGGGATGCGAGCATCTTGTCGCCGATGCCGGGCACCGCGAGCAGGTCGTCGACGCTCGTGAGACGCCCGTTCTGCTTTCGCCACTGCAGGATGCGCTCGGCGAGGGCGGGTCCGATGCGCGGCAGCTCCTCCAGCTGCTCCTGCGTCGCCGTGTTCAGGTTCACCTTGCCGCCGGCGCCACCGGACGCCGCACCCGCACCGGACGCCCCGCCTCCGCCCTCGGTACTCGGCGGCGCGGCCCCGGCCTTCGGCACCACCAGCTGCTCGCCGTCCGTCAGCGGGCGCGCCAGGTTCACGGCATCCCGCTGTGCCGTGGCCGCGAAGCCGCCGGCGGCCGAGATCGCGTCGAGCACGCGGGCATCCTTCGGCAGCACGAACATGCCGGGATGCCGCACGGCCCCGACCACGTCGACGTACACCCGCGCGCGGGCGTCGGCCGTCGGCGCGGCGGCGGGCCGGACGGATGCCTGGGCCGCCGTCGCGACCGCGCCGCCGCCGGTGCGGACCACCCCGATGGCGACCGTGACCGCGAGCGCCGCGAGCACGAGGATGATCGCGGCACCGACGCCCAGCCGGCGGTGCGGCGACGCGACCGGAGGGATCTGGTCCCGTCCGTCGAACTCGTCCGGCCCCGGTTCCCGGGGGTCGTCGGAGAGGGTGGTCACCCGGTCACGCTAGGCGGCGCCGGTGCGGCCCGGACGCGCTCCCGGCGCACCTGTGCACAGCCGGCACGCACGCCACCGCTGTGGACGAACTGATGCCCCGCTGGGGCGGGGCATCCGGCCTGGCTCAAGCGGACTCAGCGCACGATGAAGCTGACGACCTTCGGCGCGCGCACGATGACGCGCACGATCTCACGGTCGCCGACCGCCCGCTGCACGCGCTCGTCGTCGCGGGCGAGCTTCTCAAGGGCGTCCGACGCGATGCGGGCCGGCACCTCCAGGGTGGCGCGCACCTTGCCGCCGACCTGCACGACCGCGGTGACGGTGTCCTCCACCAGCAGCGTGGGGTCGGGCTGACGCCACACTGTCAGACCCACGAAGCCGTCGTAGCCGAGGATCTGCCACATCTCCTCCGCGAGGTGCGGCGCGAACGGGTCGAGCAGCATCGCGATGACCTCGGCGGCCTCGCGGACGGCCGGGTCGGCGGGCCCCGCCCCCGTGTCGATCGCCTTGCGCACGGCGTTGACGAGCTCCATGAGGCGGGCGACGACCACGTTGAACTTCGTGTGCTCGATGAGCCCCGGGGCATCCGCCAGCAGGCGATGCGTGACGCGACGCAGAGCCTGGTCGCCCTCGGCCCACACGGCATCCGTCTCGCTCGTGACGTCGCGCGCGATGCGCAGCGCGCGGGCGAGGAACTTCGCCGCGCCCGTCGTGGAGACGTCGTCCCAGTCCTTGTCGTCCTCCACCGGCCCGGCGAACGCGAGCGCCACGCGCAGCACGTCGGCGCCGTGCTGCTCGAGCTCCTCCTGGAACAGCACCAGGTTGCCCTTGCTCTTGGACATCTTCGCGCCGCCGAGGATCACCATGCCCTGGTTGATCAGGCTCGAGAACGGCTCGGTGAAGTCGACGAGCCCCATGTCGTAGAGCGCCTTGGTGATGAAGCGCGCGTACAGCAGGTGCAGGATGGCATGCTCCACGCCGCCGATGTAGAAGTCGACCGGCGCCCACCGGCTCGCCTCCTCGGCGGAGAACGCCCGCGTGGCGTCGCCCGGCGACAGGAAGCGCAGGAAGTACCACGAGCTGTCCACGAACGTGTCCATGGTGTCGGGGTCGCGCAGCGCGGGCTGCCCGGTGGCCGGGTCGACGGTGTTGACCCAGTCGGTCGCGGCGCCGAGCGGCGACGCTCCCTTCGGGGTGAGGTCGAGCTCCTCAGCCTCGGGCAGGCGCACCGGCAGCTGGTCGTCCGGCACCGGGATGATCTGGCCGTCCTCGGTGTGCAGCATCGGGATCGGCGTGCCCCAGAACCGCTGCCGGGAGATCAGCCAGTCGCGCAGGCGATAGGTCTTCGACGCGTGCCCGGTGCCCGCCGCCTCGAGCTCTTCGATGACGCGGGCGATCGCGTTGCGCTTGGACAGGCCGTCCAGAGACCCGGAGCGGATCATGCGGCCCTCGCCGTTGAGCGCGATGCCGGTGCGCACCGGGTCGAGGTCGTCGAGGGATGCCCCGTCCGGTTCGATCGGCACACCGTCGTCGTCGAGCTCGATGACCGGGATGGCCCCGGTCACGGGCGCGGTCGTGTCGACGACCACCTTCACCGGCAGGTCGAACGCCCGCGCGAAGTCGAGGTCGCGCTGGTCGTGCGCGGGAACGGCCATGACGGCGCCGTGACCGTACTCGGCGAGCACGTAGTCGGCCGCCCAGATCGGCAGCCGCGCGCCGTTGACCGGGTTGATCGCGTACCGCTCCAGGAACACGCCGGTCTTCGGGCGATCGGTGGACTGCCGGTCGATCTCGGTGGTGCGCTGCACGGTCTCGAGGTAGGCCTGGAAGCGCATGCGCACGTCGGCCGGGGCCTCCGAGGCGATCTCGGCCGCCAGGTCGGAGTCCGGCGCGATCACCATGAACGTCGCACCGTGCAGCGTGTCGGGACGCGTGGAGAAGACGGTGACCTTCTCGGCGCGGCCCTCGATCTCGAAGTGGATGTCGGCGCCGACGGATCGTCCGATCCAGTTGCGCTGCATGTGGATGACCTTCTGCGGCCAGAAGCCCTCGAGCTGGTTCAGATCGTCCAGCAGCCGGTCGGCGTAGTCGGTGATGCGGAAGTACCACTGGGTGAGCTTCTTCTTGACCACCTCGGCGCCGCAGCGCTCGCACCGGCCGTCGACGACCTGCTCGTTGGCGAGCACGGTCTGGTCGTTCGGGCACCAGTTGACCGGACTCTCCTTGCGGTAGGCGAGGCCGCGCTCGTACAGGCGCTGGAACAGCCACTGGTTCCAGCGGTAGTAGTCGGGGTCGCTCGTGTGCAGCACGCGCGACCAGTCGAACGAGACGCCGTACTGCTCCATGCTGGCGCGCTGCTGCGCGATGTTCTCGTACGTCCAGGTGCGCGGGTTCGCGCCCCGCTTGATGGCGGCGTTCTCGGCCGGCAGGCCGAAGGAGTCCCAGCCGATCGGGTTGAGCACGTTGTAGCCGCGGTGGCGCCAGAAGCGGGCCACGATGTCGGAGTACAGATAGTTCTCGGCGTGCCCCATGTGCAGGTCGCCGGACGGGTACGGGAACATCGCGAGCACGTACTTGCGCGGACGGGTGTCGTCGTCGCCCCCGGCGCGGAACGGGTCGCGCTCGGCCCAGAGCGCCTGCCACTTCGCCTGGATCGCGTGGGCGTCGTATCCGCCCTCGGAGGGTGCGGAGTGGTGGGACTCGGTGGTCTGGGACACAGGAAGAGCCAATCGCAGTTCGAACTGTCGGGAAATCGCGCGACGAGCGCACATTTCAGGGTACCGGACGGCTCTGACCGGGGCCCGCGCCCCCGATTCCCAGCGCCGCGGGAGCAGGTCGGCCTACCCTTTTCATATGAACGAGTTCGTCACCTGGCTGCTCGGCGTCATCCAGGACGTCGACCCGGTGCTGCGGACTCTGCTGGCGGGCCTCGCGATGACGTTCGAGACCAGCATCTTCCTCGGGGTCATCGTGCCGGGCGACACCGTCGCGATCGCCGCGGGCACGGCAGTGACGAACCCCGTCCAGGGCCTCGCCCTCGTCGCCGCGATCGTGGCGGGCTCCCTCCTCGGCGAGAGCGTCGGCTTCTGGCTGGGCAAGACGTTCGGTCCGGCCTTGCAGGCATCCCGGCTCGGCCGCAAGCTCGGGGAGCGCAACTGGGACCGCGCCGAGGGATACCTCTCGCGGCGCGGCGGGCCGGCGATCTTCCTGTCGCGCTTCCTGCCGGTGCTGCACTCCCTCGTGCCGGTGACGGTCGGCATGAGCGGGATGCGCTACCGCCGATTCATCGCGTGGACGGTCCCGGCATGCGTGATCTGGGCCTCCGCGTACGTCACGGTGGCCGCCCTCGCGGCCGGCAGCTACCGACAGATGGCGGAGAACCTGCACCAGGCGGGCTACCTCTTCGTCGCCGTCATCGTCGCATTCATCCTGGTCACGTACGTGATCAAGCGCATCATCGCCCGCTCGGAGCGGCGGCACCTGGAACACCCCGGGTCCCGGCACGGCGCGTCGGGCGTGGAAGACTGAGGGGATGCCCCACCCGACGGCCGACTCCCCCGCTCCGCGTCGCGCGACGCCTGCGCGCCGCGTCGAGGTCGGCCTGCCGGCGCGCGCCGAGTACCGCTTCCACGCCTGGCGGGAGCGCCGGGCGCGCCACCGCGGCCTGGTACCGACGGTCGCGGCGTTCCCCGGATACGGCGGCGAGGACTGGGTGCGCGTGCTCGGACGGGTGCTGATCACCTCTTCGATCCCGTCGAAGTCCGAGAGCGAATACGCCCGCGTGCGCGGATGGCGCAGCTTCGTCGCCGTGCCGGTCGGGTTCGCCCAGGTCAGCGTCACCGTCGGCGGCGTCACCCACGAGGTCGTGGCGGACCGCGGCGGCGTCGTCGACACCGTACTGCCCGCGCGCCTCGAACCGGGCTGGCAGTCGCTGACCATGACGGTCGAGGACGGCGAGCCGGTGGAGGCCCGCGTGTTCATCGTGGGCTCGGACGTGCGGTTCGGGGTGGTGTGCGACATCGACGACACCGTCATGGTCACGTCGCTGCCGCGCCCCCTGGTCGCGGCGTGGAACTCGTTCGTCATCGACGAGCACGCCCGTCAGCCCGTGCCGGGCATGGCGGTGCTCATGGAGCGGATCGTCGGCGAGAACGACGGCGCACCGGTGGTGTACCTGTCCACGGGCGCCTGGAACGTCGGGCCGACGCTGTCGCGGTTCCTCGCCCGGCATCTGTTCCCGTCCGGCGCGATGCTCCTCACCGACTGGGGTCCCACCCACGACCGCTGGTTCCGCAGCGGAGCGGATCACAAGCGCACGAACCTCGAGCGCCTCGCCGCCGAGTTCCCGGACCTCACGTGGCTGCTCATCGGCGACGACGGCCAGCGCGACGACGAGGTGTACACGGCGTTCGCGAGCGCGCACCCGGACCGCGTCGCCGCCGTCGCGATCCGTCGTCTGACGCCCGCGGAGGCCGTGCTCGCCGGCGGGCGCACACAGGTCGACGAGCACTCCGCGGGGGGCGTGCCCCGCGTCACCGGCGACGACGGCGCGGAACTGCTCAGCCGGCTCGAAGAAGCCGGGGTGCTGCGCGAACGTCGGACCCCCGGCGTAGGGTGACGGCCATGTGCGGACGATTCGTGGTGGCAAACGTCGCGTCGGAGCTCGTGGGCGTGCTGCGGGTCGACCTGGTCGGCGACGATCTGCCCGCTCCGTCGTACAACGTGGCCCCCACCGATCCGGTCGGCATCGTGCTCGACTCCGCCAAGACCGAGCCGCCCACCCGCCGGCTGGAGTCCGCCCGGTGGGGGTTCGTGCCGTCGTGGTCGAAAGACCTGTCCTCGGGTGCGCGTGCGATCAACGCCCGCGCCGAAGAGGCCGAGCACAAGCCCATGTTCCGCGACGCGCTCATCAAGCGTCGCGCCGTCGTGCCCGCTTCCGGATATTACGAGTGGAAACAAGACGGCGACCGCAAGGTGCCGCACTACATCCACCCCGAAGACGGCGGGCCGATGCTGTTCGCCGGGCTCTACTCGTGGTGGCGCAACCCGACGCTCGGCGACGACGACCCGAACCGCTGGGTGCTGAGCTTCACCATCCTCACGCGCGACGCGATCGGCCGGCTCGGCTCGATCCACGATCGCATGCCGCTGTTCCTCGACCCGGATTTCGCGGATGCCTGGCTCGACCCCACCGTCGAGAACGTGGGCGACGTGCTGGATGCCGCGATCGATGCGGCCCCGGATGTCGCGGGCGCCCTGGAAGACCATGTCGTGGGCACGGCGGTGGGCAACGTGCGCAACAACTCCCCCGAGCTCATCGAGCCCGTCGATGCCGCGTGACGCTGCTCGCCCGCGATGACTGGAAGCGGCGCGACGCGGCGCATCGCGAGCGCGCGGACGCGCTGACGGCCGGGCACCGGGAGCGCGCCGTCCGCGGCGAGCGGCATCCGGTCGAGGACTTCCTGTTCACCTACTACTCGTACAAGCCCGCCGTGCTGCGGCGCTGGCATCCCGGTGCGGGAGTCGACCTCGCCGACGCGCGGTCCGACGACCGGGCGACGTGGCGCTGGTACGGCGCCGGTGCCCTCCCCGGTTCGGTGGCCGTGGATGCCGCCGCGTTCCGCGCCGCGAAGCAGCCGCTGCTGTCCGCCGTCGAGCGGCTGCTGCGCGTCACCGCGGATCGGCCGGCGTCGTTCGGCTGCTTCGGCCTGCACGAGTGGGCGATGGTCTACCGGCAGGACGAGCACCGGCATCCGGTTCCGCTCCGGCTCGGCGCGCGGGCCACCGACGAGGTCGTCGAGGCGCACGAGCTGCGCTGCACCCACTTCGACGCGTTCCGCTTCTTCACCGACGCCGCCGTCCCGCTCAACCGCACCGCCCTCAGCCGCGACACCCAGCCGGCAACCGAGCAGCCCGGGTGCCTGCACGCGAACATGGACGTGTACAAGTGGGCGGTGAAGCTGGGTCCGCTCGTGCCGGGCGAGCTGCTGCTGGATGCCTTCGAGCTGACCCGCGACATCCGCTATCTCGACATGCAGGCCTCCCCCTACGACATGGCGGCGTGGGCCGGCGAGCCGGTGCGCATCGAGACGCCGGAAGGCAAGGCCGCGTACGTGCGCCTCCAGCGCGGCTTCCGCGACCGCGCCCAGATGCTGCGGCACCGGCTGCTCGCCGCCCTCGAAGCGGGCACGGCACCGGCGACCTGATCAGTCCGGGTCGGGACGTTCGTGCCGGTGCAGGATGCCGGCGGCATCCGTCCCCCGCGGCAGCACGCCGTACTGTGCGGCACGGTCCTCGCCGAGCCGAGCGCCGATGAAGGCCTCCGCGTCCGCGGCCGGCGCGTGGCGCAGCATGAGGGAGGCCTGCAGCGCGATCGCCAGCAGCTCGGTGAGCCGGCGCGCCTGTGCCGCCGCCGTGTCGGGCTCGCGTCGCACGTCCTGCAGCACACGCAGGGCGCGGGCCGTGTGCGCGTCGAGGAGCGGATGCGCACCCGCCGTGGTCGCGAACTCCGCCGCGAGGGCATCGGCGCAGGCGGCATCCCGGCCGAGGGCACGCAGCACATCCAGGGCGATCACGTTGCCGGATCCCTCCCAGATCGCCATCACCGGCTGCTCCCGGTAGCGGCGCGCCAGCGGGAAGCCCTCCGTGTAGCCGTTGCCGCCGAGGCACTCCATGGCCTCGTACGCGTGCTGCGGCCCGCGTTTGCACACCCAGTACTTCAGCACCGGCGTCGCGATCCGCCGCAGCGCGAGGTCGGCGTCGCCGGCGCCGTTCTCGAAGGCCTGCGCGAGTCGCAGGCCGCTCAACAGGGCCGCCTCGTATTCGAGCGCGAGGTCGGCGAGCACGGTCGTCATGGCCGGCTGGTCGGCGAGCAGTGCGCCGAAGGCCCGCCTGTGCCGGGCATGCCAGGATGCCTCGGCGACGGCCTGCCGCATGCCGGCGGCGGTGCCGAGCACGCAGTCCAGCCGGGTGCGCTGCACCATCCCGATGATCGTCGACACGCCGCGGCCGGGTTCTCCCAGGATGGTGCCCGAGGTTCCTTCGAACTCGATCTCGGCGGACGCGTTCGAGCGATTCCCGAGCTTGTCCTTCAGCCGTTGGATGCGGAATTCGTTGCGGGTGCCGTCGGCGAGCACGCGCGGGACGAACAGGCACGTCAGGCCCTCGTCGCGCCCGCCTCGCCGCGTCTGCGCCAGCACGAGGAAGGCATCCGACATCGGCGCGGAGCAGAACCACTTGTGCCCCATGAGCTGGTAGGTGTGACCTGAGACGTGGTCGCCGACCGTCGTGTTCGCGCGCACATCGGAGCCGCCCTGTTTCTCGGTCATCGCCATGCCGACCAGCGCGCTGTGCTTGCCGCCGTCCACCGCGAGGCGGGGATCGTAGCTGCGCGCGCACAGCCGCGGCATCCACGAATCCGCCACCCAGGGCGACCCTTGGACCGAAGCGACGGCCGCGTGCGTCATCGAGATCGGGCACGCGTGCCCCGGCTCGACCTGGGCATAGAGCATGAACGTGGCCGCGCGGGCGACAGCGGCGCCCGGCCGCGGGTCGGACCAGGCCGCCGTATGAGCACCGTCGGCGACTGCGGCCCCGATCACGCGGTGATACGACGGGTCGTACTCGACCTCGTCGAGCCGGAAACCCCACCGGTCGAACGCGTGCAGCACCGGCTCGTGCACGTGGGCGCGCTCGGCATCCTGCTGGAACTGCGCGGTGCCGACCCGGGCGCCGGTGGCGGCCAGCCCCGCATCGGCGTGCGCGCCGCCGAAGGATGCCACCGCCTGCGCCAGCGGCACGTTCGTCGTGTACTCGTTGAGGTCGACGCGCCAGGGCGGCTGGTTCGCCACCGCGTGCGTGCGCAGCTCGCCGCGCTCGCCGCGCGCGATCGTCGTCATGCAGTCACGCTACCCCGAGTGCCGCCGCGCGGCGGCCGCGCGTCCGGTGCGGATGCGCCGACCCTCCGCGGACTCCTTCCGTGCCCTCGCGGCGCTCTTGTCGCTCTCCCGGGTATCTCGCGGCGCCAGCCGGATGTGGTCCTCCGCGGCGATGCCCGCCTGCAGTTCCCGGCCGCGTTCCAGCTCCGCGTCGAGCTCGGCCCCGAACAGCAGGGCGAGGTTGGCGATCCACAGCCACAGCAGGAAGACGATCACGCCGGCGAACGACCCATAGGTGCGGCCGTAGTTCGACAGATTCGCCACGTACAGCCCGAACGCCAGGGTGCCGACGGCCAGCACGACGATCGCGAGCGCCGATCCGAAGGTGATCAGCCGGAATCTCGCCGGCTTCACGTTCGGGGTTGCACGGTACAGCACGGCGACGAGGAGGATCACGACCAGCAGCAGCACCGGCCATTTCAGGATGCTCCACGCGATGCGGGCGCCTTCGCTCGCGCCGATCACGTGCCCCACCGCGTCCACGACGCGGCCCGACAGCACCAGCACGACCGCGACCACCGCCATCGAGACGACCGTGACCAGGGTGACGACGAGCTGCATGGGACGCAGCCGCCAGAACGGCCGCCCTTCGGGCACCTCGTACATGCGGTTCACGGCGCGGCTGAACGCACCGACGTAGCCGGAGGCCGACCAGAGCGCCACGACGATTCCGGTGAACAGCGCAAGGCCGGCACCCGGTGCGTGGGCGAACTGCTCGATCGGCCCGCGCAGGGCGGACGCGGTGTCGCCGGGCGCCACCTGACCGATGATGTCGAGCACGGCGTTGGCGGCCGCGCCGCTCTGGCCGAAGACGCCCAGCAGGGAGAAGACCGCGATGAGAGCGGGAAACAGCGACAGCACGGCGTAGTACGTGAGCGCGGCCGCGGCATCCGGGCACTGGTGCGCGGAGAATTCGCGCAGCGTCCGGGACAGCACGTATCTCCAGGTGGGTGGGCGCAG
>DATMTQ010000249.1:0-12460 GCA_035564095.1 Microbacterium sp.
GTACGTCGAGGACGTCGCCGAGCTGAACGCCGCGATCGAGGCCGCGCAGGGCGAGCAGGCGAAGCCGTCGCTGATCATCCTGAAGACCATCATCGGCTGGCCGTCGCCGGGCAAGCAGAACACCGGCAAGGTGCACGGGTCCGCGCTGGGCGCCGACGAGCTGGCCGCCACCAAGCGCGCCCTCGGGTTCGACCCGGAGAAGTCGTTCGTCGTGGCCGACGACGTCATCGCGCGCACCCGCGCCCTGGGAGAGCGGGGCGCTGCCGCGCGCGCGGAATGGCAGGAGTCGTTCGACGCCTGGGCCGCCGCGAACCCCGAGCGCAAGGCACTGCTGGACCGCCTCGAGGCCAAGGCACTGCCCGACGGCATCGAGGGCGCCTTGCCGGCGTTCCCCGCCGGCAAGGACGTCTCCACCCGGGCCGCGTCCGGGCAGGTGATCAATGCGCTCGCCGAGCAGCTGCCGGAACTGTGGGGCGGATCGGCCGACCTCGCCGAGTCGAACCTCACCACCATCAAGGACGCGCCCTCGTTCATCCCGACCGAGTGGTCCACGCACGAGTGGAGCGGCAACCCGTACGGGCGCGTGCTGCACTTCGGCATCCGCGAGCACGCCATGGGCGCCATCGTCAACGGCATCGTGCTGCACGGCCCCACCCGTGCGTTCGGCGGCACGTTCCTGATCTTCAGCGACTACATGCGCCCGGCGGTGCGGCTGTCCGCGCTGATGAACATCCCCTCACTGTTCGTCTGGACGCACGACTCCGTCGCCCTCGGCGAGGACGGACCCACACACCAGCCGATCGAGCAGCTCACCGCGCTGCGCGCCATCCCGAACTTCACCGTGGTGCGCCCCGCCGACGCGAACGAGACCGCGCATGCGTGGCTCGAGCTGCTGCGCCGCCACGAGGGCCCCGCCGGCCTCGCACTGACCCGCCAGAACATCCCGGTGTTCGACCGCGGCGCAGGCGACGCGACCGGCGACGCGTTCGCGTCCGCCGCGAACACGGCACGCGGCGCGTACGTGCTCATCGACTCCCCCACCGGCACCGTCGACGTGATCCTGATCGCGACCGGCTCCGAGGTGCAGCTCGCGGTCAAGGCCCGTGACGTCCTCGCCGGCGACGGCATCGGCGCACGCGTCGTGTCGGCGCCGTCGCTGGAATGGTTCGCCGAGCAGGACGCCGCCTACCGCGAGCAGGTGCTGCCGGCATCGGTCACCGCCCGCGTCTCGGTCGAAGCAGGCCTCGCGATGCCGTGGCGCGGCATCGTCGGCGACCGCGGCCGCTCGGTCTCCATCGAGCACTTCGGCGCCTCGGCCGACTACAAGACCCTGTTCGAGAAGTTCGGAATCACGACGGACCACGTCGTGCAGGCCGCCCGCGACACCCTGAAGGACAACGCATGAGCACCCCCACCGAAGACCTCGCGAACCTCGGCGTCAGCATCTGGCTCGACGACCTCTCGCGCGCACGGCTCACCTCCGGCAACCTCGCCGAGCTGATCGCGACGCGCAACGTCGTCGGCGTCACCACCAACCCGACCATCTTCCAGAGCGCCATCGTGCACGGCGGCGAGGAGTACGCCGCGCAGCTGCACGAACTGGCCGCCGCCGGCGCGAGCGTCGAGGACGCCATCTTCGCCGCCACCACCGATGACGTGCGCGACGCCTGCGACCTGCTCCGCCCCGTGTACGACGCCACGCACGGCGTGGACGGTCGCGTGTCGATCGAGGTCTCCCCCGATCTGGCGCACAACACGGCCGGGACGGTCGCGCAGGCCAAGCAGCTGTGGGAGATGGTGGGGCGGCCGAACGCGTTCATCAAGATCCCCGCCACCAAGGCCGGCCTGCCCGCGATCACCCGCTCGATCGCCGCCGGGATCTCGATCAACGTGACGCTGATCTTCAGCCTCGACCGGTACGCGGACGTCATCGACGCGTACCTCGCCGGCCTGGAGCAGGCCAAGGCCGCCGGGCACGACCTGTCCACGATCCACTCGGTCGCGTCGTTCTTCGTGTCCCGGGTGGACACCGAGGTCGACAAGCGGCTCGACTCGATGAGCCAGCCGGACGCCGAAGCACTGCGCTCCAAGGCGGGCATCGCGAACGCACGCCTCGCGTACGAGCTGTTCCAGACCACCTTCGGCGAGGACCGCGCCAAGCGGCTCATCGCCGCCGGAGCCAACGTGCAGCGCCCGCTGTGGGCGTCCACGGGCGTCAAGGACCCGTCGCTGCCCGACACCCTGTACGTCACCGAACTCGTCGCGGCGAACACCGTCAACACGATGCCGGAGAAGACGCTGGAGGCGACCTTCGACCACGGCGTCATCACGGGCGACACCGTCACCCACGCGTACACCCGGGCACACGCCGTGTTCGACCGCCTCGCGAGGATCGGCATCGATTTCGCCGACGTCACGCAGCAGCTCGAAGACGAAGGCGTCGACAAGTTCATCGCCTCCTGGCAGGACGTCAAGCAGACGGTCGCCGAAGCCCTCGTCGCCGCGAAGTAAGGCGGCCCGTTGAGCTTCCACATCCACCTGTCGGGCCGTGTCAAGAAGGTCGTCGACGAGACCCTGCCCGCCCTCACCGCCGACCTCATCGCCACCGGCATCACCGCGTGCGACCCGACGCTGTGGGGACCGGACGCCGAGGCCGAGGCGAGCGAGCGTCTGGGATGGGTGCAGTGCGTGACGGCGTCCCGCGACCTGCTGCCGGACATCTACCTGCTGCGCGACGACCACCTCGAGCGGGGTCTCACCCGCGTGGTGCTCGCCGGGATGGGCGGCTCGTCGCTCGCCCCGGAGGTCATCGCGCAGAGCGCCGGCGTGCCGCTGGTCGTGCTCGACTCGACCGATCCCGACCAGGTGCGCGCCGCTGTCGCGGGCGACGAGGACGGAGGCATCGACGAGACCGTCCTGGTGGTCTCGTCGAAGTCGGGCTCCACGGTGGAGACGGATGCCGCGCTGCGTCTGTTCGAGGCGGCGTTCCGTGACGCCGGGATCGACCCGGCCGAGCGCATCGTCGTGGTCACCGACCCCGGATCGCCGTTGGACACCGCCGCGCGGGCGGCCGGGTGCCGGGTGTTCCACGGCGACCCGACGGTCGGGGGACGCTTCTCGGCCCTCACCGCGTTCGGGATCGTCCCGGCGGGCCTGGCCGGCGCCGACGTGGAGGAGCTGCTCGACGAGGCCGAGGCGACCCTGCTCGAGGTCGCGATCGACGGGCCGCAGAACCCCGCGCTCGTGCTCGCCGCGGCGATCGCCGGCGGTGAGCCGCGCCGCGACAAGCTGGCACTCGTCGCGGACGGCACGCAGCTCGTGGGCCTGCCCGACTGGGTCGAGCAGCTCCTCGCCGAGTCGACCGGCAAGGACGGCACGGGCATCCTGCCCGTCGTCATGCTGCCCGTGTCCCCGGAGCTTCAGGAGGGCCGCGCCGATCTGCAGGTGGTGCGCTTCGTCGACGAGGCGGAGCGCTTCCACCTGTTCGAACGCCACCCCGGCGAGGTGCTCGTCAGCGCGTCGCTGGCCGCCCAGTTCGTGGTGTGGGAGTACGCCACGGCGATCGCCGGCAAGATGCTCGGCATCAACCCGTTCGATCAGCCCGACGTCGAGGCCGCCAAGCAGGCCGCACGCGAGCTGCTCGACGCGCGACCCGACCCGGTGCCCGCCGCATTCACCGAGAACGGCATCGAGGTGCGCGCCTCCGACGCGACGCTGCTGGACGCGGGCACCGTCCCGGACGCGCTCCGGGCGCTGTGGGACCGCTCCCCCGCCGACGGCTACGTCGCCGTGCACGCGTACGCCGACCGCACCGCGTTCGGCGAGCTGCAGGGCGTGCGCGAGCTCATCGCCGCGGATGCCGACCGGGTCACCACCTTCGGGTGGGGGCCGCGGTTCCTGCATTCGACCGGCCAGTTCCACAAGGGCGGACCCGCGACGGGCGTGTTCCTGCAGATCGTCGTCCCGGCGCAGCAGGACCTGGCCGTGCCCGGGCGCCCGTACACCTTCGGTGAGCTGATCGCGGCGCAGGCCGCCGGGGATGCCGCGGTGCTCACCGCGCGCGGCCTGCCCGTCGTCACGCTCACCCTCACCGACCCGAAGACCGATGTGCTCGCGCTGTTCGAGGCAGCGTAGGAGGAGACCCGCAGTATGACCGTCGAGATCTCCCGGGATTTCAATCCGCTCCGCGACCCCGACGATCGGCGTCTGAACCGCATCGCCGGTCCGAGCGCTCTCGTGATCTTCGGCGTGACCGGAGACCTGTCGCGCAAGAAGCTCATGCCCGCCGTGTACGACCTCGCCAACCGGGGCCTGCTGCCGCCCGGATTCGCGCTGGTCGGCTTCGCCCGCCGCGACTGGGAGGACGCCGACTTCGCGCAGATCGTCTATGACGCCGTGAAGGCGCACGCGCGCACCGAGTTCCGCGAGGACACCTGGCAGCAGCTGCTGCAGGGTATCCGGTTCGTCAGCGGCGACTTCGGCGATCCGGACTCGTTCCGGCGCCTGCGCGAGACCGTCGAGCAGCTCGACGTCGATCGCGGCACCATGGGCAACCACGCCTTCTACCTGTCCATCCCGCCGAACCAGTTCCCGGTCGTGGCGGAGCAGCTGAAGAGCTCCGGGCTCGTCGACGACACCGCCGACAATCCCGACCGCTGGCAGCGCGTGGTCATCGAGAAGCCGTTCGGGCACGACCTGGAATCGGCCCAGGCGCTCAACGCAGCGCTGCGCACCGCCTTCCCCGCCGACGCGATCTTCCGCATCGACCACTACCTCGGCAAGGAGACGGTCCAGAACATCCTGGCGCTGCGCTTCGCGAACGAGCTGTTCGAGCCGATCTGGAATCGCAACTACGTCGACCACGTGCAGATCACGATGGCCGAGGACATCGGGGTGGGCGGACGCGCCGGCTACTACGACGGCATCGGCGCCGCGCGCGACGTGATCCAGAACCACCTGCTGCAGCTGCTCGCGCTCACCGCCATGGAGGAGCCGCTGTCGCTGCGCGCCGCGGATCTGCGCGCGGAGAAGGCGAAGGTCCTGGCCGCGGTGTCTCTGCCGGGCGACCTGAGCCTCGCCACGGCCCGCGGACAGTACGGCGGCGGCTGGCAGGGCGGCGAGCAGGTGCGCGCGTTCCTCGACGAGGAGGGCATGGACCCGCACTCGACCACCGAGACGTATGCCGCGATCAAGCTCGGCATCGAGACGCGGCGCTGGGCGGGCGTGCCGTTCTACCTGCGCACCGGCAAGCGCCTGGGCCGGCGCGTCACCGAGATCGCCGTGGTGTTCAACCGCACCCCGGAGCACCTGTTCCGGCGCAACCAGACCTCGGGTCTCGGCCAGAACGCTCTCGTCATCCGCGTGCAGCCCGACGAGGGCGTCACGATCCGCTTCGGCTCGAAGGTGCCCGGCGCCGGCACGCAGGTGCGCGACGTCACGATGGACTTCGGCTACGGGCACGCGTTCACCGAGGCGAGTCCGGAGGCCTACGAGCGCCTCATCCTCGACGTGCTGCTGGGCGACCCGCCCCTGTTCCCGCGGCACGAGGAGGTCGAACTCAGCTGGAAGATCCTCGACCCCGTCGAGCAGTACTGGCGCGAGCAGGGCGGTCCGCTCGAGCAGTACACGCCGGGAGGCTGGGGTCCGGCATCCGCCCATGCCCTGCTCGCCCGCGATGGCCGCACCTGGAGGCGTCCGTGATCATCGAACTTCCCGACACGACGGTCAGCAAGATCGCCAAGTCCCTCATCGAGGTGCGCGAGGAGGGCGGCGTCACGGCGCTCGGCCGCGTGCTCACGCTCATCATCGTCACCCGGCACGGCGCCGAGGACGAGGTGATCGAGGCGGCCAACGACGCCTCCCGCGAACATCCGATGCGGGTCATCGTGCTCATGTACGACGCCGACGACGCCGACGCCGAGCCGCGCCTGGACGCGCAGATCCGCGTCGGCGGGGATGCCGGCGCCAGCGAGGTCATCGTGCTGCGGGCCGTGGGCGCCGCCGGCAACAACTCCGAGAGCCTCGTCACGGGCCTGCTGCTGCCGGATGCCCCGGTGGTCGCCTGGTGGCCGCACGCGACGCCGCTCGCGCCGTCGCGCTCGTCCATCGGCCGGATCGCGCAGCGCCGCATCACGGATGCCGCCGCCCAGCCGAACCCCGCCGAATGGGTGGCGGGCCTCAGCCGCCACTACGCACCGGGCGACACCGACCTCGCCTGGACGCGGCTCACCCGCTGGCGCGAGCAGCTGGCCGCGGTGCTCGACCAGCCGCCGTTCGAGGCCGTCGAGCGCATCGAGGTGCACGGCGCCGGGGACTCCCCTTCGACGGCCCTGCTGGCGGCCTGGCTGCGGCTCACCCTGGACGCGCCCGTCGAGTGGACCTACGAGGATCCGTCCGAATGGGCGCACGGCATCAAGTCGGTGCGTCTCGTGCGGGCCTCCGGCGACACGCTGCTCGAGCGCCCGGAGCCCGGCATCGCGATCCTCAGCCAGCCCGGCCAGCCGACGCACGAGCTCGCCTTCGCGCGCCGCACCCTGCGCGAGTGCATCGCGGAGGAGCTGCGCAGCCTCGACCCCGACCTGCTGTACGGCCGCGTGATCTCCGAGGGCTGGAGCCGGCTGTCGGCGGATGCCGCCGCGGACACCCCGGCCGCGATGACCGGAGGCGCATCGTGACCCGCCGGGTCGTGCTGCGGGAGAGCCCGGCCGAGCTCGCCGAGGTGGTGGCATCCCGGCTGCTGGCCAGGATCGCCAAGCGCGCCGCAGCCGGCAAGACCGTGCACGTGTCGCTCACCGGCGGCACGATGGGCATCGAGGTGCTCCGCGTCGCCGGACGCGACCCGCAGCGCGCCGCGATCGACTGGGCGCGCGTGCACGTCTGGTGGAGCGACGAGCGGTTCGTCGAGGCATCCTCCCCCGACCGCAACGACGTGCCGGCGGGCGCGCTGCTGAACGCGATCGCCATCCCCGACGCGAACATCCACCGCATGCCTGCGTCCGACGCCGGCATAGGCCTCGACGCGGGCGCCGAGGCCTATGCGGCGGAGCTGCGGGGCTTCGCGCCTGCGGACGGCTCCACCGCGTGGCCGCTCTTCGACGTCTGCCTGCTGGGCGTCGGGCCGGACGGCCACATCGCGTCGCTGTTCCCCGACCGCGACGAGATCACCGTGACCGATGCCGTGGTGCTGCCGGTGCGCGACTCCCCCAAGCCTCCGCCGGAGCGCCTGACGCTGACGCGCCCGGTGATCAACTCGTCAAAGCGCGTATGGCTCGTCATGACCGGCGCCGAGAAGGCCTCCGCGCTCGGCCTGGCCCTCGCCGGCGCCAGCTACCGCAGCGTCCCCGCCGCCGGCGCGAAGGGCACCAAGCGCACGACGTTCTTCGTCGACCGGGCCGCGGCGGCGCAGGTGCCGCCGGAGCTCATCGACGGCGACGACGACTGAATCAGGCCTGACCGCGACGATCGCGCAGCTGCTGCAGCGCGTCACCCAGAAGCTGTTCGGCCTCTTCGTCGGTGCGGCGCTCCTTCACGTACGCGAGGTGTGTCTTGTACGGCTCGGTCTTGGCGACCGCCGGCGGGTTCTCCTTGTCGCGTCCGGCCGGAAGGCCGGAGTGCGGCGAATCGATGATCTCGGGGATCTCGGCCTCGTCGACGCCGGCCGCGAAGTATCGGACGGTCTCGTGCCCCAGCGCGTCCCAGTACGAGATCGCGATCCGGTCGGCGTGGTGGCCGTGGTCCTGCTCGCCCATCGGGCCCGCGCCGACGCGCGTGCCCCGGATGGCGCTTCCGCCTGCTGCCATGTCAGATCCCCTGGAACTTCGTGATCAGACCCAGCGCCACGATCGAGACGAACCACGCGAGGGCCAGGATGACGGTGAAACGGTTGAGGTTGCGCTCCGCCAGTCCGGACGAGCCGAGCGAGGAGGACATGCCGCCGCCGAACATGTCGGACAGGCCGCCGCCGCGCCCCTTGTGCAGGAGGATCAGCAGAGTCAGCAGCAGACTCGTGATGCCGAGGATCACCTGCAGAATGAACTGGAGAATTTCCACGTGAAGCGCCTTTCGCGGCGATCCCTGCGGACCGCACAAACCTCAAGTATACGGACGCGGAGCGCCGGTCAGACGCCCACGTGCTTCTGATAGCGCGCGATCGCGGCGAATTCGTCCACCACGAGCGATGCGCCGCCGACCAGGGCGCCGTCGACGTCGGGCTCCCGCATGAAGCCGGCGATGTTGCCCGACTTCACCGAACCGCCGTACAGGATGCGGGTGCGGGATGCCGCGGCATCCCCCACCGTCTCGGCGATCACCGCACGCAGCGCCGCGCAGACGTCCTGCGCCTGCTGCGGCGTCGCGGCCTGGCCGGACCCGATGGCCCACACCGGCTCGTAGGCCACGACGACGTCGGCGTCCGGCTTGACGTCGGCCAGCGCCGCGCGCAGCTGGCTGACCGGTACCGCACTGGCCCCGAACTCCTCGAGGTCCGCCGCCGTCTCGCCCACGCAGATCACCGGCACGAGGCCGTGCTTGAGCGCGGCCTGCACCTTCGCGGCCACGACCGCGTCGGACTCGGCGTGGTACTCTCGCCGTTCCGAGTGCCCGATGATCACGTAGCGGCACGCGAGCTTGGCCAGGAACGCACCGGAGACCTCGCCGGTGTATGCGCCGGAGTCGTGCGTGGAGAGGTCCTGGGCGCCGAGGGCGAACGGGATGCGGTCGGCGTCGATCAGCGTCTGCGCGGTGCGCAGGTCGGTGAACGGCGGGAAGATCGCGATCTCCACGGCGTCGTCGTGCTTCGCGTCGCGCAGGGTCCAGTCCAGCTTCTGCACGAACGCGACCGTCTGCAGGTGGTCCAGGTTCATCTTCCAGTTGCCGGCGATCAGCGGGGTGCGCTGCGCGACCGTCTCGTTCACTGCCATCCGAGGACCTCCAGGCCGGGGAGGGTCTTGCCCTCGAGGAATTCGAGGCTCGCGCCTCCGCCGGTCGAGATGTGACCGAAGCTGCTGTCTGCGAAGCCGAGCTGGCGCACCGCCGCGGCCGAGTCCCCGCCGCCGACCACGCTGAGGCCGGGGACCTCGGTGAGGGCCTCGGCCACGGTCTTCGTGCCTGCGGCGAACGCGGCCATCTCGAACACGCCCATCGGGCCGTTCCAGAAGACGGTGGTCGAGGAGCGGACCGCCTCGGCGAACGCGTCCGCCGTGCGGGGTCCGATGTCGAGGCCGAGGCCGTCGGCGCCGAACGGCGTGTCCTCGAGCTTGTCGGCGTCGGCCACCACGTGGTCGGCGTCGGCCGAGAAGGATGCCGCCACCACCGCGTCGACCGGAAGCAGCAGCTCGACGCCGCGCTCGGTCGCCTCGGCGATGTAGCCGCGCACCCTGTCGAGCTGGTCCTGTTCCAGCAGGCTCTTGCCGACCGGGTGGCCGAGGGCTGCGAGGAAGGTGAACATCATGCCGCCGCCGATGCACAGGCGGTCGACGCGCGGCAGCAGGTGCGAGATGACACCGAGCTTGTCGCTGACCTTCGAGCCGCCGAGCACCACGGTGTACGGGCGCTCCGGGTTCTCGGTGAGCCGGTCGAGCACGTCGAGCTCGGCGGCGATGAGCAGTCCCGCGGCCGACGGCAGCAGCTGGGCGAGGTCGTACACCGAGGCCTGCTTGCGGTGCACGACGCCGAAGCCGTCGGAGACCATGGCGTCGCCGAGGGCGGCGAGCTGCCGGGCGAAGGCACCGCGCACGGCGTCGTCCTTGGCGGTCTCGCCGGCGTTGAACCGCAGGTTCTCCAGTACGGCCACCTGACCGTCCTCGAGGGCGGCCACGACCTCCTGTGCGCTGTCGCCGACGGTGTCGGAGGCGAACGCCACCGGCCGGCCGAGCAGCTCGGACAGGCGCTGCGCCACCGGCGCCAGGCTGTACTTCGGGTCGGGAGCGCCGTCCGGGCGCCCGAGGTGGGAAACGACGACGACGCGGGCTCCCTGCCCGGTCAGCGCCTGCAGCGTCGGCAGGGATGCCCGCACGCGGCCGTCGTCCGTGATGACCCCGTCCTGAAGAGGGACGTTGATGTCACAACGGACGACGACGCGCTTGCCTGCGAGCGGCCCCGCACTCTGGACGAGCGTGTCGAGGGTGCGAAGTGCCACGGGACTCCTTTGCAGCGGGTCGGGTCTCAGAGACGCTCGGCGACGTACTCGGTGAGGTCGACGAGGCGGTTCGAGTAGCCCCATTCGTTGTCGTACCAGGACGAGACCTTCACGAGCGATCCGCTGACGTTGGTCAGGCCGGCGTCGAAGATCGACGAGTGCGCGTTGTGCACGATGTCGCTCGAGACGATCGGGTCGTCGTTGTACTGCAGGATCCCCTGCAGTCGTCCATCGGCGGCAGCGGCACGGTAGGCGCCGTTGATCTCGTCGACGGTGAGGTCGGTGCGGCCCGTCACGAGCGTCAGGTCGACGATCGAGCCGACGGGCACCGGGACGCGGTACGACGAGCCGCTGAGCTTGCCGTTCAGCTCCGGCAGCACGAGGCCGATGGCCTTCGCGGCGCCGGTCGAGGCGGGCACGATGTTGATCGCGGCGGCGCGCGCGCGGCGCAGGTCGCCGTGCGGGCCGTCCTGCAGGTTCTGGTCGGCGGTGTACGCGTGCGCGGTCATCATGAAGCCGCGCTCGATGCCGAACGCGTCGTTGAACACCTTGGCCAGCGGCGCGAGGCAGTTCGTGGTGCACGAGGCGTTGGAGATGATGTCGTGGGTCGCCGGGTCGTACGACTCCTCGTTGACGCCCATGACGAACGTGCCGTCCTCGCCCGAGGCGGGCGCCGAGATGAGCACCTTCTTGGCCCCACCGGCGATGTGCTTGCCGGCATCCGCGGCGTTGGTGAACCGGCCGGTCGATTCGATGACGATGTCGACTCCGTAGTCGCCCCAGGGCAGGGCGGCCGGGTCGCGCTCCTCGAAGACCTTGATGGCCTTGCCGCCGACGGTGATGACGTCGCCCTCGTACGAGACGTCGTAGGCGAGCGGGCCGCCGACCGAGTCGTACTTGAGCAGGTGCGCCAGCGCCTTGTTGTCGGTGAGGTCGTTCACCGCCACGATCTCGAGGTCCGCGTTCTGCGCGAGCGCAGCGCGGAGGTAATTACGTCCGATTCGGCCGAAGCCGTTGATTCCGATCTTCACGGTCACGAAGATGCTCCTGAATGGGTGTCGTGCGCTCTCGCGCGGTTCAGACGACATGGGACGACGGCGCCCCGGGCAGCGAACCGACCGGGACGCCGCGCTGGCTATGACAGTACCAGCAGGCCCGAGCCCTTCTCGCGCGCGGCCTCGAAGCGTGCGGCCACGTTCTCCCAGTTCGCGATGTTCCAGGTGGCCTTGACGTAGTCCGCCTTGACGTTGAGGTAGTCCAGGTAGAACGCGTGCTCCCACATGTCCAGCTGGAACAGCGGAATGGTGCCCTGAGCCGTGTTGCTCTGCTGATCGAACAGCTGCTGGATGATCAGCTGGGCCCCGATCGGGTCCCAGCTGAGCACGGCCCAGCCGGAGCCCTGGATGCCGGTCGCCGCGGCGGTGAAGTGCGCCTGGAACTTCTCGAATCCGCCGAAGAACTCGTCGATGGCGGCCCCCAGCTCGCCCTCGGGCCGGCCGCCGCCGTTCGGCGACAGGTTGGTCCAGAAGATCGAGTGGTTGATGTGGCCACCGAGATTGAACGCGAGGTCCTTCTCGAAGCGGTTGACGTTGGCCAGATCCCCGGAGTCGCGCGCCTCGGCGAGCTTCTCCAGCGCCGTGTTCGCGCCGGCGACGTACGCGGCGTGGTGCTTGTCGTGATGCAGCTGCATGATCTTGCCGCTGATGTGCGGCTCGAGCGCAGCGTAGTCGTACGGGAGGTCGGGCAGCGTGTAGTTCGCCATGTTCTCTTCTTCCTGTCGGCGCCGCGCGCGCACGGATGACGCGTGCAGCGAGGGTGACGTTTTCATCCTAGTGACGACCTCGGGGGCGCCGACAGGACGGTTCCGTCGTGTGACAGGGAGCGGGACGGCTCAGTCGTCGATGTCGGAAGCCGGCACCGCAGCATCCGTCGAGGGGATGCCGGACTCCTCGGCCTGCTTGTCGGCCATGGCCAGCAGACGCCGGATGCGGCCCGCGACGGCGTCCTTCGTGAGCGGCGGATCGGCGTGGTGGCCGAGCTCGTCCAGGCTCGCGTCGCGGTGGGCGAGACGCAGCTCGCCGGCCTCGCGGAGGTGATCGGGCACCTCGTCGCCGAGGATCTCGAGGGCGCGTTCCACGCGCGCGCACGCCGCGACCGCGGCGCGCGCGGAGCGGCGGAGGTTGGCGTCGTCGAAGTTGACGAGGCGATTGACGCCGGCGCGCACTTCGCGCTGCTGACGCACCTCGTCCCAGTCGGCGGCGGCGCGGGAGGCGCCCATCACCGACAGGGTCGCGCGGATGCCCTCGGCATCCCGCACCACCACCC